>CANCHK010000022.1 GCA_947377865.1 Opitutia bacterium
GGAGGGATTCGAACCCCCGGAGCCTTGCGGCTCGGCTGATTTCAAGTCAGCTGCAATCGACCACTCTGCCACCTCTCCGTAAGCGGGATTCAACGGCGGCTGGGGTCTTCCCTCAAGCGGATTCGGTGCCTTTCCCTTGGGCTTTCTCCGGCTTTCCCTCGCGGGACGGTTTCGCCCTTGATGCGCGCATGAGCACCTGCGCCCGCGTCGAGGAGATCGACGGCCCCTACGGCCCCTTCGCCATCGGCGAACGCGCCATCCAACGCCTCTGGGCCTCGGGCGAAGTCCGCGGTCCGATGGCCGCCACCTCCGGGGCGACGATCGAGATCGTCCACCCCGGCGACTGGAATCGCGGCGCGGGCCCCGACTTCCTGGGCGCGGAGATCCTGGTCGACGGCAAGCGCCTCCGCGGGGACATCGAGATCCACCTGCGCTGCGCCGATTGGCACGCGCATGGCCACGACCGCGATCCGCATTTCGGAGGGGTGATCCTCCACGCGGTCCTGCTCCCAGGCACCAAGGACGTGTCGACGCTCGCCGGCCACCGCCCGGAGACGGTGGTGCTCCTCCCGTACTTACCCCGTGACCTTGAAGACCTTGCGGAGGAAGACGCGCTCCTTGAACTCCGAGGACGCTCGGGCGAAGTCGCCAAGCGCGTACTCGAAGCGGAACCCAACCTTTCGCTAGGCCTGAAGCGCCGCGCGCTCGAACGTTTCCGCAACAAGGCCAAGCACGCCCGCGCGCGCATCAAGGAAGTCGGCTGGGACGCCGCCTGTCACGAGCTCTTCGTGGAATCGCTCGGCCTCGGCGGCAACCGCGCCCCGATGTCGGAACTGGCCCGCAGCCATTCGCCGGAACAGATGCTCATCCTCGGCATCGACGCGCTCTACATGGAAAAGTGCGGACGGTGGCGCCTCCGCGGACTTCGCCCCGCTGGTCACCCTCATCGCCGGCTCGCCCAATACCTGGAACTATACCGCCGTCGCCCCGCCTGGCGTACGCACCTGCGCGACTGGGCTCACACCCTCCCCTGCTCACCACTGGTCTCGGCACGCCGACGGCTGATCGACGACCTGTTCGCCTGCCTGCTCTCCGATGGACGCACCGATACGCTCTGCGTGAACGCGCTGCTGCCCCTGCTCCAGGATCCGCGACACACCCTCGACCGCAGCTGGCTCGATTGGCCGCCCGGCCATCACCCCGACGACATCCACGAAGCACGTTCCTTGCTGGGATTGTCCGGAGCGGCGCGCAACTGGGAGATCCAAGGCATCCTAGACATCCTCCGTCGCTCGATGGCCACGTCCGAACCGGCGGTGAAAACGTCGGAATGATCCCAGTACCCCCCCTTTGGATTGATTCCCCTTCGGCCGAAACTACGGTCGGCGATGATGAAAGCCCTGACCGGAATCCTTTTGCTGACGACCCTGCTTACCCAAGCCTTCGCCAAAGAAATACCCAAGCCTTCTACGCCCAACCCGGGCCTGCGCTACTACTACCCCGTACCGAAAGCGACCGAGCCGAAGACCTACGACTTCGACGTGGTCATCTACGGCGCAAGCCCCGCGGCGGTCTCCGCCGCGTGCCAGGCGAAGAAGATGGGCAAGTCGGTCGGCGTCTTCGTCTTCCGCCGTCACGTCGGCGGGATGTCCTCCTCCGGCCTGAGCGACGTGGACTACGGTAAGAAGGAGTCCATCGGCGGGATGGCGAAGACGGTCTTCCTCGATTTCTTCAAGAAGCAGGTCCAGAGCCCGGCCGAGGTCGAGACGCTCTTCCTGACGATGCTCACGGACCTGGATATCCCGGTCTTCTTCGAACACCGCCTCGACAGTGTGCAGAGAGAAGGAGTCCGGATTACGAAACTCGTCTTCGAAAACGGCCACGCCGCCCGGGGCAAAGTCTTCATGGACACGACCTATGAAGGCGACCTGATGGCCCGCGCCGGCGTCTCACAGGTCGCAGGTCGCGAGGCCAACGCCGAGTTTGGTGAGAAACTCAACGGCATCCAGATTGGCGCAGCCTCCTCGCCGCACAACTTCCAGTGGCGTGTGGACCCCTACGTCGTGCCTGGCGACCCCAAGAGCGGCGTCATCGAAGGCGTCGACGGGACGCCTTACGCCGCGGAAGACCACGGTAAACCAGACAAACGCTACCAGCCCTTCTGCTTCCGCGTTTTCGCCACCAAGAAAGACCCCCTGCCCTGGCCCAAGCCGGCCGACTATCGGGCGGCACGCTACGAACTACTCAAGCGCTACGTGAACGCGGCGCCTGATTCGACGTGGTGGAACCTCGTCTACTCTCGCGGCCCGCTCAAGCTGAACGAAGGTGACTGCAATAGTGCTGGGCCGGTGTCTCTCGACCACGTCGACGGCAGCCGGAACTGGGTCGAAGCGAGCTATGCTGAACGCGAGCAGATTTTCCAGGATCACGTCAACTACCAGCAAGGCTACCTCTACTTCCTCGCCAACGATCCGAGCATTCCGGCCGAACTCCGCGCCCGCGTGGCGAGATTCGGCCTGCCGAAGAAAGAATTCCCCGAGACCGCCGGCTGGCCGCACGAACTCTACGTACGAGAAGGCCGTCGCCTGCGGGGCGATTACGTCCTGACGGAACACGACTGCCTCGGCAAGACGACCGTCGAGGACTCCGTCGGACTGGGCAGCTTCATCATGGATTCGCACGTGGTGCGCCGGATCATCTACCAGACGGCCAAGGACGGGCGCATCACTCACCTGCGCACCTCGAAACCGGATGAAATCACCGAAGCTCAGCGCAGCTGGAAGGGCGATATGGTCGGCGTCGAAGGCCAGTTCGACTTCACCGTCCCGAAGCCCTACCGGATCAGCTACCGCAGCCTCCGGCCGAAAAAGAGCGAGTGCGTCAACCTGCTCGTGCCGACGGTCATCTCGTCCACCCACCCCGCCTTCGGCTCGATGCGTATGGAGCCCGTCTTCATGATTCTCGGCCAAAGCGCCGGAGCTGCCGCGTCTCTCGCGATTGACGGCTCGCTCGCCGTGCAAGACGTCGACTACGCGAAACTGCGGGAGATTCTCCTCAAGGAAGGCCAGAAGCTGGACTGAGCTCCGTCGCCTTCTCCACGAAAAAGGCCCCGTCACCGGGGACTTTTTCTTTGGGCGAGGCATTCCACCTCAGGCCATCATCTTCCGCGCTTTCTCCAACGAGACGGCCAGGCAGTCGACTTCCTCGAGCGTGTTATAGAACGCGAACGAGGCGCGAGCGGTGCCGCTGAGGCCGTAGTGCTTCATGAGAGGCATACAGCAATGGTGGCCGGTGCGGATGGCGATGCCGTCCGCATCCAGCAGCGTGCCGATATCATGCGGGTGTCCGCCTTCCATATTGAAAGAGATCACGGCCACCTTCTCAGGGGCTTCGCCCACGATGGTCAGGCCCTTGATGGCCTTGAGGCGCTCGGTGGCGGCGGCGAGCAAGGCCTGCTCATACGCATGCGCGGCGGCTTGGATGGGCATGATGTATTCCAACGCGACGCCGAGGGCGATGGCACCGGAGATATCTGGGGTGCCGGCTTCGAAACGTTCCGGGGCCTCGCGGAAGGTGGTGCCAGCGAAGTCCACCTTGCGGATCATATCTCCGCCGAACTGATAAGGCGGCATGGCATCGAGCAACTCTGGGCGACCCCACAACACACCGATGCCGGTCGGACCGAAGGTCTTGTGGCCGGAGAACGCGTAGAAGTCGCAACCGAGAGCCGTGACGTCGACCTTGAAGTGGGCGGCGGCCTGGCATCCGTCGATGAGCACGAGAGCGCCGGCGGCCTTGGCGAGCCGCGTCATCTCGACGGCGGGATTAACCGTGCCTAGCGCATTCGAGACGTGCGCGAAAGCGACGAGCTTGGTGCGGGCGTTGAGTAGCCCCTTGAAGGCGACAAGGTCCACTTCGCCGCGCGGGGTGACGGGGGTGACGACGACTTTGGCGCCGGTACGTTCGGCAATCACCTGCCAAGGAACGATGTTCGCATGGTGCTCGAGGTGCGTGAGCAGGATCTCGTCACCCGCCTTCAGGTTCGAACGACCCCAGCATTCGGCAACAAGGTTGATGCCCTCGGTGGCGCCGCGCACGAAAACGCATCCTCGGGTATCTTTGAGACCGAGGAATTTTGCGACCGAGGCTCGGGCGGCTTCATAGGCGGTCGTGGCTTCCTCGCTCAGGAGATGGACGCCGCGATGGACGTTGGCGTTCTGCTCGGAGTAGTAGCGCTCCAAGGCCTTGATGACGACCAGCGGCTTTTGGGAAGTGGCCGCGTTATCGAGGTAGGTAAGCGGACGACCGCGCACGGAACGTCCCAAGATCGGGAAGTCCTTACGGATGGCGGCGACGTCGAACGCGGGCATGAGCCGAACGTAGGCGGACCCGGGCGGGGCGCAACCGGGAAGCGAAATCAGGGCGCCGGCGGCAGGCGCACGGCCTTCCGGATGTAGGCCGGCACGTCCACGTCCTGTCCGTCGATGAAGGTCATCGGCGTGCCACCAAAGAGACCGCGACGCATCGATTCTTCCGTCGCGAACTCGAAGATGGGCTGGGCTGGATCCTCGGCCTTGGCGCCCTTCTTGGGCTTCGCCGGCGCCTTCGGCGCAGGCAACGAGGCGCCGAGCACCGAGACTTCGATGCGGTCGCCGAGCGACGGGTCAATGCGCGCACAGAGGACCGTGGACGTCTCGCCACCGAAACGCGTGCGGACGGCGCCGACTGCTTCAAAGGCCTCGGTCGAGGTCATCGCGAGACCGCCAGCGACGGTAACGAAAAGTGAGGCGACCTTAGCGACCGAGCCAGGCGCATGGGCGAGAGGACAATCGCAGGCCGCGCGGGCAGCCTTCATCGCGGCGCCTTCTCCCTCGCCGACGCCGTAGGCAAAGAGCGTAGGCGAGCCAGGCGTAGAAAGAAGTGAACGAAGGGCAGCTGGATCGACCGCGATCAGCGCGCCAGGTGCAAAGGCCGAAGCTAGGCCGCGGAGCGCGCCGGCAACCCAGTTGTCCGCCGCCGCGAAAGATTCAGATAACGGAGCATCGGGCGTGACCTGCTGGAGGAGGAGATCGTTGTGCACGACGACGAGCCCGTGACACTTCTGGCCGAGCTTCACCGTGGCGTCATTGGCCTGGCGCATGCGACGCTCGCCTTCGTGCGAGAACGGCATCGTGGCGAAGGAGAGTACAGTCGCGCCGCACTCGGCGGCGAGGCCAGCAACCACCGAAGCGGCGCCACTACCGGTGCCGCCACCGAGGCCGGTGACAAGCACGACGACGGGGATTCCGGCAAAGAGACGGCGCAGTGCGGCTTCTTCGGACTCAGCGGAAGCAAGACCGAGAGCGGCTTCACCACCGGTACCCATTCCGCGCGTCTGCGCGCGGCCGAGCTGCAGCGTGGCGGCCTGTCCGGAAGGCAACGAACGCGCGTCCGTGTCGAGCAACGCGACGGCGACTTCGGAGGGGAGCTCTGCCGACAGGCGCGTGACCATCGAGCAACCCGCTCCGCCGAGGCCGATCAGAAGAATGGAAGCGGGCGATGACATCTTAGAGGCGGAAGAGTTCCTTGAGCTGATCGAGGAAACCTCGAGGGCGACGCACCGGCGGAGGAGCATCAGCAATTGCCGCGGTCATGAGGCCCACCACGCCGGCGTACTCAGGCTTACGGAGGGATTCATTTTCGAAGTGAGGAACCCCCACGCGGGCGGAGAGGCCGGTCACTAACTGGACCGCCTCGATTGCGTCAGCCAGGCTCGCCGAACCGCCGGTGAGAATCACTCCCGAAGGAATCATATTCTGGTCCAACTTCACGGCGTGACCAGGGAAGATCGCCTCAAGGCGGCGAAGCACATCCTTGCGTACGAACTCGATCGTCTCCTGGTAGCGCAGCGAGAGTACCTGCGTGATCGTGCCGCGGTTGAACTGCTGGTCGCCCACGCCCTTATCGCCGTCCTTCCAGATAGTCTGGTTCACGTCGTTCTCACGGTGCATCGCGGAACCAAAGCGGAGTTTCAGATCCTCGGCCGTTTCGCGGCTGATGCGGAGGGCCACGCTAAGGTCGTTAGTCAGATGCTCACCGCCCACGGGGATGGAGCCCGCGCAGAGAATGTGCTCCTTGTAGTAGAGAATCCAATCGGTCGTGCCGGCACCCATATCGATGACGAGCACGCCCTGTTTATCGGCGTCGCTGGCCGTCGCGCAGGCCGCCGCGTGCGAGGCCAGGATGAAATCGCGAACCTTGATGCTCATGCCGTTCACCATCCCCACGCGCATGCGCATATTGCCCTCCTCCATCGTCACGCGCCAGAAATTCACCTCGAGGCGCTTACCCGCCATGCCCACCGGATTACTTACTGGACGATTGTCCAGCATCGTCGGCTGGCGCATGTAGAGGATGGTCGTGCGGCCAGCCGGCGGCTCGAGGCGCTTGGCAGAAAGGATCGCATCGCTGACGTCCTTGGCCGTAATCTTACCGTCGTGCGCCGGCACGGCGACAAAGCCCTTTACGCGCTCCCCTTCAGCAGCGGGACCAGACAACGAAAGATAGATCTGCTCGACGGCCCGTCCAGAGCCGCGCTCGATGTCGTTGACGACCTCATGGACGCACTGCGTCAGTTTCTCGAGGTCAGTAACGGTGCCTTTCACCACACCATCGGTTCGGCGCTCGCTGAAGCTGAGCATGCGGGCCTTGCCGTCAATAATCTGTCCGAGGAGGCTCGCAGTCTTGTGCGTGCCGATGTCGATGACGGCGATAAGGGAAGGAAGGGGCTTGGGGGTCATCGGAGAGGGGGGGTGGGGGCGGGAACGAGGCGAGGTTCAGGGACGGGCGAGGCAGCGTTGGTGCGATTCTGAATCGACATCTTTAGCACGTA
Source organism: Opitutia bacterium (assembly GCA_947377865.1). Classification (GTDB taxonomy): domain Bacteria; phylum Verrucomicrobiota; class Verrucomicrobiia; order Opitutales; family UBA953; genus UBA953. Next base: position 6,872 of record CANCHK010000022.1, read on the forward strand.
GGCCTGCGAGGTCGTACCGGGGCGACGGAGCAGCTCGTCGACGTTAATACGCGAGAGGAGCGCCAGCTCATTACGCCAGTTGGCGGTGGAGAAGACAATCTCGACCAGAGCGGGGCGATCCATCGGCTGCGTGCCAGGACGGACGGTCACGCGCAGGTTAGAGCCAGGAGAATCCTCTTGGGCACCAAAGCAATCCCGTAGCGAGACCGCTGACCACTGCTTGTAGAGATTCGGGTAGGTCGTACGCACAGCGAGCAGGAACGGGGCGGCGATCTCGATGCCCTCAATCAGCATCTTGTCGTCGGTGCCGGTGGCACGGTAATCCTGAATCTCTGGTAGGTTGCGTATAGCCTGCTCAGGATAGCCTGCACCGGCGAAGGTCTGTCCGTCGGAGGCCACGAGGCGCACGAGCATCGGCGTACCCTTGCCGGGCAAGGAGGCAATCTTGGCAATGGCGAGGCGCTCTCGAACGATGACGTCGAGCGTGCCATCGGTGTGGCGGCGGACGTCGGCAGCGACAACCTGGTTATCCACCTCGAGGTCGGCCTTGATAGAACGGACGTCGCGGGCGAAGCCTTCGGGTCCATTGGCGACAACCTTCTTCACGAAATCGGCCGAAAGGAAGCCATCCGTCTTGTAACGGAGCGAGCCCGCGGCGGGCGTGCCAGTACCCGATTCGTCGACGGCCCACCAGAGCACTCCCACGAGGACGATGAAGAAGCCCACCGCCAAAATCGTGGGCAGCTTCGAGCGCACCGCGCGTTTGCGGCCAATCTCACCTTCAGGAACGCGGTTGACGTCCTGAGGTACGAGCGCGCGCCAGTCGCGGTCAGCCTGCCCCATAAAGGCGTCGCGGCGTTTGCTGAAAAGATTGTCAAAGAAGCCCATGTTCAGCGGCGGACGGGTTGGGTGAAACGCGAGAGAGCCGGCGCAGCCATGCGACGGACGAGGGCGGGGAAGTCGAGGCCGACGCAGGAAGCGCTCTTAGGCATCAGGCTGGTTTCGGTCATGCCGGGCATCGTGTTGATCTCGAGGAAATAGAACTGGCCGTCAGGCTCAAGGAAGACATCCGCGCGGGCGAAATCCCGGCAACCGCACGCGGCGAAGAGCCGGGCAGCGGCCGCGCTAATGGCAGCGGTGAGCGCCGGACCCACGGGCGCGGGGAAACGATACTCTGAGGCACCCTTGGTATACTTGGTCTTATAATCATAGACGCCGGTGAGGGCGACGATCTCGACGAGCCCCATGGGCCGGCCGTCCAGGAGGCCGATGGACATCTCCCGGCCGCGCAGGCGGCGCTCGGCCATCCACCGGCCGGACGCGGGGATCTCGGCGAGGGCCTTGGCCACCTCGGCCGGTCCGTCCAGCATGTAGAGACCGACGCTGCTGCCTTGGTCGGAGGGCTTGATGACGATCTGTTCGCCCAAGGCGGCCACGAGCGCGGCGGCCGTGGGCTTGGCGGCGCCGGCGAAGGCGACCTCGGGGATGGCGGGCACGCCGGCGGCGCGCATGGCGGCCTTGGTCGCGACCTTATCCATGCAAAGGCGGTTGGCGGACGACGAGCAGCCGGCGAAGGCGATGCCGCGGGCTTCCATCTCGGCCTGGGCGCGTCCGTCCTCGCCCCAACCCCCGTGCAAGATGGGCAGGACGACATGTCTGGAGCCATCAAGCCAATCAGGCAAAGCATCGGTCTCGAGCTCGACGAGGCGGGCGCCTGGTAGAACAGAGGAAACGGCCAGGCCAGATCGCAGTGAGACTTCACGTTCCGAGGAGAGGCCGCCACAGAGGACGATGAGCTCAGGGGACAAGGTCATAGGAGGTCCTTCCATTCGCGGCCGAGCGCGACGATCTCCGGCTGGAGTTCGACGCCCTGGCGGGACTTCACCTCGGCACGGACTGTGCGCATGAGTTCGATGAAGTCAGCAGCCTTGGCATCGCCAGCGTTGACGAGGAAGTTGGCATGCGTGGGCGAGACGGAGATCGGCCCGACGGCGCGGCCCTTGAGCCCGCTGAGGTCGATGAGACGGCCAGCCTTGTCGCCTTCGGGGTTCTTGAAGACGCAGCCCGCACTAGCCTCGCGAGGCTGGGAGACTCGACGGCGGGCACCCATATCGTCCATCCGCGCGCGGATGGCGGCAGGTTCGTCACGGCCGGCGGAGCGGAGCACGGCGGAAAGCACCACCGAGCCGTGCAGCTGCGGGCAATCGCGATAGAGGGCGTCGAAGCTGTCGCGACGGGCGGCGCGCACCCTGCCCTGCGGCGTCAGCCACTCGATGGATTCGACGATGTCGAAGATCCAGCCGCCCATCGCGCCGGCATTCATGCGCAACGAACCGCCGATTGTGCCTGGGATACCTTCCAGAAATTCAAAGCCCTTCCAGCCTTCGCGCGCGGCGAATCCGCAGAGTTCCTTGAGTCGGGTGCCGCCGCCAACGCGGAAGCGACCTTCGCCGAGGTCGGTGACCGTGCCCCAATGGGCCGCATCGAGATGCAGGATGAGGCCATCGTAGCCTTCGTCAGGGACAAGCAGGTTGGAACCGCGGCCGAGCGCGAACCAGCGCAGGTCAAGCTCCGCGGCCGCACGAAGCAGGACGACGATATCATCCACGTTCGCCGGCTCGGCATACCAGCGAGCGGCGCCGCCGAGACCGAGGGTCGTACGACGCGCGAGCGGCTCGTTGGCACGCAGGACGCAGCCTGCGGAAAGTCGACCTGACACGAGGTCGGGCAAGTCGAGCGAAAGGATGTCGGCACCACGGCGGCGAAGCACCTTGGCGTAGCCTTCGGCGTCGCGTTCGATGTCACCTGCACCCACGAAGGCCACGACCGTATCAGCACCTTGGGCGAGTCCGTCGAGCACGGCCGGCAAGGCGCAGCGATCTTCGACGAGGCGGTGCGACGAACCATTGACGATGGCGTCGGAGCCGCCGCCTTCGACGGCGGCTTCGCCCGCAGAGTAGACTGGCAGGACGAGGGCGTGGTCGGCGACGGCGAGCGCGTCGCGGAATTCGCGCGCATACTGGCGCGTACGCGTGTGACGGTGCGGCTGGAAGACGACAATGAGCCGGCCCGCGTGCGTCTCACGCACCCACTTGAGTAGCGCGGCAATCTCCGTCGGATGGTGCGCGTAGTCGGCGAGCACGCGCAATCCAGTGCGCTCGAAGAGCACGTCTTGCCGGCGGCGAATGCCGCGCCAGCGTGCGAGCGGCTCGGCAACGAGGCCACCGGTGATGAAATGCGTGACCGCGAGCGCCAGCGAGGCGTTGGAACGGTTGAACGTGCCGGCCACCGGCAGATTGAATTGGCCCGCCGGGAAACGTCCTTCGAGCGAGACGACTGAGGAAGCATGGCCGCCCTGGACGAGACGGAAGGAATAGTCGCCGCCCTCGCCCACCCGGATGACCGGCACCTTGAGCCCGGCCGTTAGGCGTTCGAGGCGTTCGTTGCCGACCGGAATGACCACCGCGGTGCGCGTGCGTTCGAAGAGCGCACGGAACACGCCCTCGAGCGCGGCTTCGTCGCGATAATAGTCAGGGTGATCCCAGTCGAGGTTGACCGCCACCGTGACGTCGGGCGAGAACGCGCCGATCGTGCCGTCGCTCTCGTCGACCTCGGCCACGACCCAGGGGGAGGAAGACGAGGCGCGGGCCGGCGGGAAAGTCGGGTCACGGAAGAGGCCACCGAGCACGTATCCGAAATCGGCTTCTGCGCTGGCGAGCGCGGCGACGAGCAGGCCGCAGGTGGTCGTCTTGCCGTGACTACCACAGATTGCGACGAAGCGTCGGCTAGCGACGGCTTCGGCCAACAGCTCGCCGCGTCGAAGCGTGCGGACCTCATGGCGTTCGGCGAGCGCGAGGGCAGCATGACCGGGCTTCACCGCACTGGAGCGTCCGACGACGGAAGGACGGCGGCCGGCGGTCCAGGGATCGCGGAGCAACGGGATATCGGCGTTGGCGAGCTGTAGCTCCATCGGGCTACCCGTCGAGTCGTCCCAGCCGGAGACGTCCCAGCCCTCCCCTTTCAAATAGATGGCGAGCGGACCGACACCCATACCACAGGCGCCGAGCATCCAGGCGGAGGCGCTCATACGGCGGCGAGCCGGCGGCGGCCGGCGAGCGCAATGGTTTCGTGGGCAAGTTCTTCCCAGCGGTTAGCAGCATCAGCCAAGGCCAATGCATCACGCATCACTGAGAGCGCGGCGGAGTCGGCAAGACGGGCGAAGACGACAGACGAGAGCCGAGGGAGCTCTGATTCGAATAATAGGACGGCAGCGCCGCACTGCTCGGACTGACGGGCATTAGCGGTCTGATGATCATCGGCCGAACGGGGATAAGGGACGAGCACCGCCGGCGTGCGGCAGACAGCCAGCTCGGCGAGCGTGCCGGCGCCGGCGCGCGTGACCGCAAGGTCGGCGGCGGAATAGGCCATCTCCATCTGATGACAGAATGGGACAAACTTTACCCATGAATCGGGGGAGCGGATCTCATCCTCACGTCCGCCTGGGCCGGTGAGGCAGAGTACATGCACCCCGCGGATGGCAAACTCTTCGAGATTATCCTCCACCCAGCGGTTGAGCGCCGTCGCGCCTTGGCTGCCTCCGGTGACGAGCACCAGCCGGCCCGTTGGCGGCAGGCCGAGCGCACGGCGGGCGGCGTCGCGCGCCTGCGGACGGATTTCGGCGCGCACGGGATACCCGGAGTCATGTTGACGCTCCGCGGAAAGACCGGGGATTCGCACGCCGGCGGGCAGGTGAATCGAGTCAGCGAAACGCGCAATCAAGCGGACGGCCTTGCCGGGCTTGCGGTTGGCTTCATGCACCAGCACCGGGATGCCGCACAAGCGGCAGGCCAGCGAAGGACCGAGGCTCATGAAGCCGCCGAAGCAAACTAAAGCGTCCGGACGGAAGCGGCGGAGCAGGCGCCAAGACGACCAGACCGCACCGAGCAGCGCGGGAAAGAAAAGGAGCTTCGCGACGAGACCCGGGCCGAAGCCTCGTCCCTTGCCTGACACGAAGTTCAGGCGAGGGTAGTTAGAAGTCATCCGCGCGTCGACGACCTTGCTGCTGACGATCAGCAAGCACTCATGTCCGTCGTCCGTGAGCCGCTGGGCGAGGGCGATACCCGGGGCGAGATGGCCACCGGTCCCGCCGCACGCGAGCAGCACGCGGCTCATGCGCGCGCCTCCTTTGCCACGAAAGCCGGACGGGCCGATTCGCGGATGCAGTTGAGGACGAGGCCGACCATGCAGCCCATGATGACGAGATTGGTACCGCCGTAGCTGATGAACGGCAGCGAGATGCCCTTGGTCGGCAGCAGGCCCGTGACGACTCCCATATTAATGAGCGCCTGCAGGACGAGGAAGAGCGTGGCGCCGAGGCAAATATTGAAGCGATAGAGGTCCGACGAGTAGCGCATGGCGCGATAGGCGCACCAGAAGATCCCGAGGTAAACCAAGGCCACGAGCGTGGTTGCGACTAGACCGTATTCTTCACCGATAACCGAGAATACGAAGTCCGTGTGGGCCTCAGGGAGGTAGGCTCGGCCTTGGATTCCATTGGCAGCCCCCTTACCCGTTAGACCGCCCACACCGAAGGCCACCATGCCTTCGAAGAGCTGATAGGCCTCGTCCCCACGCTTCTCCCAAGGTTCAAGGAATGAAGTGAAGCGGCGCAGTCGATTTGGCCAGTTGAGGATGAGGATAGTGAACCCGCTGAGTCCGATCAGGAAGGTCGGGACCACATACGCCCAGCGCACTCCCGAGACGAGCATCATGATGCCACCCACCGCGCAGCAGAGGAGAATCGTGCCGAGGTCAGGGCCGAGCGCAATAAAACCGGCAATCAGCAGCAGGATGCCGACGGGCTTCACGAAGCCTTCTCGGCAGTCAATCCAGCCGCGCCGGGTGAATATATAGGGTTCACGAGAGCTCAGCTGGTAGATCGTGAACTTGTTCGGCAACGTATGGCGCTGCATGCGCGCAAGGAAATCGGAAAGCACGACCACCAGGGCGAGCTTACCGAGGTCCGACGCCTGCAGGCGGAAGAAACCGAAGTCGATCCAGCGCCAAGAGCCGTTGACTGAGACCCCGATATGCGGGATGCGCGCGAGGAGCATCGCCGTGCAGGCGCCACCGAGAATCCACCAGCGCCATTCACGGGCTTTGTCGAGGTTGATGCGGAAGAAGGCGAAGCCAGCGACGAAGGCGATCGGCACGTAGGCGAGCTGGCGATAGAACGCCGCGGTGCGGTTGCTCGACGAGAGCGAAATGCCCGCGCTGTATTGCACCACCAACCCGAACACCGCGAGGGATAAGGCGAGCAGCAGGATACCCAAGGAGTACCCACCCAGGGCTCCCGGACTTTCCTGCTGCTGCTTAATGACCATGACGCGGCGGTTGAAATGAGCTTACTTCTTGTCCGCAGGAGCCGGCGCAGCTTCGGCCGCCTTGGTGCCAGTGAGGGGCACGAGCTTGAGCGGAGCGAAGGTCGGCGCAGGAGCCGCAGGTGCCGGCGTCGAGGACTTCGTGGGGGTCGCCGCGGACTTCGTGCCGGCCTTTGTAGGAGCCTTGGATGCGGCCGGGATGGTCAGTACCTGACCCGGCTTGAGGTCGGCATTAAGGCTGAGTTTATTGGCCTTGGCGAGGTCGGCACGGGCGACCTTCTCGCTCGCGGCGATGCTCATGAGGGTCTCACCCTTCACCACCGTGCGCTTAGCACCGGCGCCGACGGGGCCGACGGGAGTGAGCTTAACAGGGGCGGGCGTCGGAATACGGTCGACGACCGGGACAGGTACGACGGCCGTGGCGGAACGCGCGCCAGCCGAGTAGGCGGCGAGGTCGCCGGGCTGTTCGAAGCCGCTAGTGCTTCGGCAGCCGTTGACGCCGACGAGGACGGCGATGACGCAGAGGTGCAGAAGCACGACGGCAGTAACAGTAATGATGGGACGCATGGTGGTGGGACTGGGTTGGGTGGGTGGGTTGGAAAATTAGACGCGATTAGCGAGGGCGGACGCGGCACGTTCGAAAATGAGGCCACGTTCGGCGTAGCCGCGAAACTGGTCGAAGCTCGAGAAGCCCGGACTCAGGAGGATGACCGAAGGAGCGTGCGCATCCTTGGCGGCCGCGACGACGGCGTCCTGCAGGGAGGGATAGCATCGGGCCGGCTTGCCCAGCTCGTCGAAATGACGCTTCAACTCGTCGGCGGTCTCGCCGATGAGGTAGGCGGATTCAATCAGCGGGGCGATGTTGCGTACGAAGCGGGCGAGGTCGCCGCCCTTCCACTTCCCTCCCCCGATCCAGCGGACCGGGACGCTGAACTGCGAGAGCGCGGCCTGCACGGCATGGAAATTAGTGCCCTTCGAATCGTTCCAGAACTCAACGCCCTTATTCTCCGCGACCTTGCGGAGCCGATGGGGCGGGACGCGGAATAGTCGGGCGGCTTCCTCGAGGTGACGCATCGGGATGCCGCGCGCTTGCCAATACTTGCAAAGGATGGCCCAGTTCTCGCGCTGCGGCCAGGAATCAAAGACGGAACCTGCGGGCACCGTCTCGGCAACCTCGGCGCGCGTGGCGATAATCGCCTCCGCCGGAAGCTCGATGCCGAACTCGCGGGCGGAGGACACAACGGATTCGCCGACGACGAGGATGCCTCCGGGCATCATGCGTTCGATCAGCCGAAACTTCGCACGGAAATAGCTCTCAAGGTCACCATGACGGTCAAGGTGATCCTCGTCAAAATTTGTCCAGAGCACCGCCTCGGGCGTGAAGTGGCGGAGATCCTCCGCCTGGAAGGAGCTGACCTCAACGATGGCGACGAACGAACCGTTCGAGACCGTACGGTGGAGCGACGTCAGTGGCAGGCCGACGTTGCCGCAGGCGATAGCGTCGAGTCCGGAACGCTTAAAGGCGAAAGAAAGGAACTCCGTGATAGTCGTCTTGCCGTTGGTGCCGGTGATGGCGATCGCCGGTCCGGTCCAGAGCAGCGCGCCGAAATCCAGCTCAGTGAGGCAATGTAAGCCAGCGCGGCGTGCGGCGAGGATCCACGGGTGCGACTGCGCAAAGCCAGGACTATACACTAGAAGATCGTGACGCGCGGCCTCCTCCGGACCGAACTGCCGGTTCTCCCCACGTTCGTCATAGATGACCGAAGCGAAGCCGGCCGAAGCGAGAGATTCCGCGACAGAACGCCCGCTCACGCCCTCGCCGAAGACGGCGGCGGGCCGGGTGAGCCGGCGTCGGAGGGATTCGGGGAACTCGCTCATCGGAGCTTCAGGGAGAGCAGGCCGAGGAGGCCGCACAGAAGGGAGAGAATCCAGAAGCGGGCCACGACCTTGGTTGCGGGCCAGCCCTTCTTTTGGAAATGGTGATGGATGGGCGTCATCAGGAACAGGCGCTGTCCGCCTGTCCGCTTGAAGTAGGCCACTTGGAGGATGACCGAAGCCGCCTCGACAACGAACACGCCGCCGACAATCGCGAGGAGGAACGGCTGGTGCATCAGGCAGGCCACCGCACCGAGGCCGCCGCCGATTCCAAGCGCTCCTACGTCGCCCATATAGATTTCGGCCGGAGCAGCGTTATGCCAGAGGAAGACTAGGCTCCCGCCGACGAGGGCGGAGCAGAAGACCGCGAGCTCGCCCGCCCCTGGGACATAGCTGATGCGGAGGTAGGTCGCGAACTCATGGTGACCCGCGAGATAAGCGACCGCGCCGAGAATCGTAGTAGTGATGAGCACGCAGCCAATGGCGAGACCGTCGAGGCCGTCGGTGAGGTTGACCGCGTTGGAACAGCCAACGCAGACAAGGACGAAGAACGCGCCGGCGATGCCGAGGCAGGCGAGGAACGGCCAGCCGAGCGACTTCGCTGACCAGAGCGGCCCATTAAGCACGGGTAACCAAATCTCACAAAGGCTATCGCGGTAGGCCGGATCGAGCAGGACGATGCCGAAGGCGATCAGTGCGACGAGCCCCTGCCCCGCCAGCTTCATGCGCGCGGAAATACCATCGGAACTTCCACTACGGACCTTCAGCCAGTCATCATAGAGGCCGACGAGTCCCATACCAATCAGGCACCAGAGCGCGGCGAGTACGAGAACGTTGAGTCGGGCCCAGAGGAGTACCGAGGGGATCATTGCCACGGCGATGATAAGGCCGCCCATCGTCGGGACCTTGCCGCCTTCCTTGGCGAGCTCACCCATCAGTTTGGCCGAGCGCTCGGGCTGGCGCAGGCGGGCGAGCATGGCGATGAGCCGCCCAGAGAAAAGCATGCCCAGCAGCAAGGCCGTCACGCCGGCCAGGATTGCACGGACGGAGATATACTCAAAGAGACGGAAAGGCCCCCAAGTGTGGACGAGTTCGCTGAGACGGTAAAGCATCCTAGTGGAAAGAGAGCGCGGAGCGCAGGGATTCGGGCAGGCAACGTTCGAGGGCGAAGGAACGGCTGCCCTTCAGGAAGACGAAGCCGCGATGTGCGGCGACGCGGGCGGCGGCATCCTCGACGGAGGCTGCGACGGAAAGCTCCACCCCCGGGAGCGCAACTCCCTGCAGGAACGCGGCCGACTCTCCCCCGAAGGCGACCACGTGGTCGCCGGAGCGGAGAGGCAGCTGCGCTCCGCAGTCGCGGTGGAGTTCCGTGGAGGTGGGACCGAGCTCGGCCATGCCGCCGAGCAGGAAAAGACGAGGGGCCGAGGCCGGGCGGCTGAGGCGATCGAACGCACGAGCCGAATCCAGCAGTGAGGCCGGGCTGGAGTTATAACAATCGACGTAGAAAGTGGAGTCACCTTCGATGTGCACGCTACCGCGACCAGCGGGCGGCATCCATTTAGCCGTCACGGCGGCGAGGGCGTCCGCTGCCCGACCGACCTCGAGTGCGGCGACGAGCGCAAGCGCGGCGTTGCGGGCCAGACCGTCAGAGATTGCAGCGAGCGGGAAGACCTCTCCATCCAGCACGAGTGAACGGTGGCCACGCGCATCAGCGAGAAAGGATGCATGCACCAACCGAGCCGGCGTAACGACCGGAGCGGCTTCGCCTTCGAACTGCACAGCGATACACTTAGCGGCATGAGCCGCAAATTCAGGCCAATCGAGCAGCGCAGCCGGGACGATGGCCCGGCCACCGGGGGCGAGCGCGGCGACGAGAGTGGCCTTCTCGCGGGCAATGCCGGCGAGCGAACCGACGCCTTCGAGGTGGACCGGGGCGACGTTGGTGACAATCGCGAGGTCGGGGCAAATGATTTGGGCGGAGACGCCGAGTTCGCCGGGCACGCTCATGCCGGCCTCGATAACGGCGAAGCGGTGAAGCCCGTGCTCGATACGCAGGAGCATCAGCGGAACGCCGATGAGGTTATTCAGGTTAGCTTCGGTGACGAAAGCTTCGACGCCGAGGAGTGCGGCGAGTAATTCCTTCGTGGAAGTCTTTCCCACGCTTCCGGTCACGCCGATGACGCGTCCCTGGAAGTTCGCTCGCCAACGGGCGGCGACGCGACGGAGAGCGACGAGCGGATCATCCACGACGAGCTGCGGCAGGTCGTCGGCGACGGCTCGCCCGACCAAAGCACAAGCGGCGCCTTGCTTGCGGGCGGCGCCGAGGAAGTCATGGCCGTCGCGCCGGTCGGTGCGCACCGCCACGAAGACGTCGCCGCTGCGCAGGGCGCGAGTGTCCGTACCGAAGCCCGTGACCGCAGAGTGGGGCGCGACGGTCCAGTGGCCTTCGGCCCAGGCAGCGAGGTCGACTGAAGAGAAGGTCGGCATCACGACTGCGCACCCCTCCGGAGCTCAAGGATTTCACGGACGATTTGACGGTCGTCGAAGGGCACCACGGTATCGGCGAATTCTTGGGTCGTCTCATGGCCCTTGCCCGCGATGACGACGCAGTCGCCGGACTTCGCGGCGGCCAGCGCACGACCGATAGCGTCGCGGCGGTCGGCGACAAACTCCACGGTCGGCAAAGGGCCGAGGCCTTCGCGCATATCAGCAAAGATTCGCTCAAGGCTCTCCTTGCGCGGATTATCGGCGGTGGCCCAGGCGAGGTGTGCGAGTTCAGCGACAGCCTTGGTCATCGCGGGACGCTTGCCGCGATCGCGGTCGCCGCCGCAGCCGTAGACGCAGAGTACGCGGCCTGGCGTGATGTCACGGAGCATACGCAAAGCGTTGCGAAGCGCGTCGTCAGTGTGGGCGTAGTCGACGAAGACCGGGAAAGCCTGGCCTGCTTCGACACGTTCCATGCGGCCCGGCACGCCCGGGAAGGAGGCGAGCACTGGAGAGAGAGACAGCGGGTCGCGCCCGAGGGCGGCGACCATCGCGAGAGCGCAAAGGACGTTCGAGACGTTGTAACCGCCGGGCAAGGTGGACTTGAAGATGGAAGAACGGCCTTCGTGACGGACAGTAAAGACGGCGCCACCTGTATCGAGGGCGAGGTCGGTCGCACGGAGGTCGGCGTCGGCCGCCAGACCGAAGGTGATTACCTTACCGCGCCGGCGGCAAGCCTCGGCGAGAACGCGCCCAGCTGGATCGTCGATGTTGATGACGCAGACATCGGGCACCGAGCCATTGCGTCCGTCGAACAGGGCCGTCTTCGCATCAAGATACGAGGCGAGGTCGCCATGGTAATCGACGTGGTCACGGGTCAGGTTTGTGAATGCAGCAACGCGGAAGGCGAAGCCATGGACACGGTCTTGGTGAAGAGCGTGGGAACTAACCTCGAGGCAAGCGCCCGCACAGCCCGCATCGACCATCTGCCGGAAGAACGCGGCGAGGTCGGCGGATTCCGGCGTCGTCTTGTAAGAGGGGATAGAGCGACGGCCGAGGTGGTAGCGGACCGTGCCCACCAGACCCCACTGCGACCCATCGGACTGTAGAAGATGGCGAAGGAGCGTGGAGATGGTCGTCTTTCCATTGGTACCTGTCACTCCGACCAACTGAAGGGCGGCCTCGGGATGGCCGAAGAAACGACGGGCGACCTCGGCTAGGACGCGGCGCGGATCGGGGACTTGGGCGGCAGCCACGGCGGGCAGGCCCGCGACCGGTTCGCCAGAGATAATGGCGGCAGCCCCGCGGGCAATCGCGTCGTCGAGGAAAGCATGGCCATTGGCACGCAGCCCGGGCAGTGCGAAGAAAAGCGATCCGGGGATGATGCGGCGGCTGTCTGTCACGATGGACGAGATACGCACAGACCCTTCACCAGTACGGCCGAGCACCGGGAGTCCTTGCAGAAGCGAGTTGAAGGTCGGGCGCTCCATGGCGGCAGGCATCGTCATCGGGGGAGGAAGCGTCATCGGCCGAGATCGGCGACGTGGCCGCGGGGGACGACGGACACCGGAGGGAGGTCGAGCCAGCGGATGCATTTCTCCGCGACGTCGCGGAAGATCGGAGCGGATACCTTGCCGCCGTAGGCGATACCCTCCCCTTGCGGTTCGTCGATGATCACCGTGATGGCCAACTTGGGGTCGCCCACCGGGAAGAAACCGGCGAAGGAAGCGACGTGGTGTGTAGATGAATAGTGGCCGTTGATGATCTTCTGCGTCGTACCGGTCTTACCCGCGACTTCGTAGCCTGGGATGTCGGCGATCGGCGCCGTGCCGCCCTTACCGCAGACGGCGCGGAGGAGCGTGGCCATCTGCGCGGCAGTCGCTGCAGTGATGGCGCGGCCGCGGGAACGCGGTCCGTAGTTAAGGACGGTCGCCTTCGTCTTCGGGTCCTCCACGCGGAGCACGAGCTGAGGTTGCATGAGTAGCCCTTCCGCCGCGACGACCGACATCGCGAAGTGCATCTGCATCGCCGTGACGCTGACCGAGTGGCCCATCGGCATGCGCGAAATCGTCATGCCATCCCAACGCTTCGGGGGGATGAGCAGGCCAGGGACCTCCGCGCCAGTGATCAGGCCCGTATTGGCGCCGAAGCCGAAAGATTTGATGAGGGCGAAATACTTGTCCTCTCCGAGTCGTTCAGCGTACTGCATACCGACCTGCACCGTGCCGCGGTTGGAGGATTCGCGGACGATTTCTCGGATGTCGGCGGCGCCGATTGCATGCGAGTCAGCCGGCAGTGAGACCATGCGGCCACGGTAGGGCACGCTCGTGGCACCGCAGTCGAAGACGGAGTTCGGCGTGATCAGTCGCTCCTCGAGCGCGCCAGAGATCGAGACGATTTTGAAGACCGAGCCCGGCTCATAGACGTCGGACACCGCACGATTGCGCTGGCTGTCCATCGGCGCGGCCTTCGCGTCAAAGAAACGGTTGAGATCGTAGGTCGGCCAGTTGGCGAGGCCGAGGATACGGCCGGTGCGCGGCTCGCTCACGATGATGATTCCGCTCTTCGGGTTGTAACGGGCGGCAGCGGCGGCCAGCGCGTCTTCGCAGGTCTTCTGGACAAGGCTGTTGATAGTCAGTACCACCGTACTGCCATCAACCGGGGCGACTTCGCGGAGGCGGTTGCTCGCAATTTCGCGGTGGCGGCCGTCACGTTCGGATTCAATCCAGCCGTTCTGGCCGACGAGGAGCGGATTCATCACGCTCTCGATGCCGGAAGCCGGGACACCTTCCTTGTTCACGTAGCCGAGGACGTGAGCGGCCAACTGTCCCTTGGGATAATTACGACGGTACTTAAGTTCCGCGCGAAGCGCCTTGATGCCGAGTGCCTTGATACGCTTCACCGTATCCTCGTTGACCTCGCGGGCGAGGATGGCCCAGCGAATCGCCTTCTCTTCGCCGGCATCGTCCGTGCGGGTGGCCGTCTCGAAAGCCAAGCGGACCTTCAGAAGCGGCTGGCCGAGGATGGTCGCGACCTCGAGGGCGCGTTCGCGCTCGCCCTTGACGAGGGAGTCGGGATCGACACCGATGTCCCAGACGTCCTCGGATACCGCCAGAAGGTTATCTTGGGCGTCGCGGATCTCGCCGCGGCGACAAGGTTTCTCTTGGAGCACCCGGCGGGCCTGCAAAGCTTCCGCTCGGAGACGAGGGGCGTCTACCCAATGCAACCAGACCAGCCGTGTAATCACGGCTAGGAAGCAGAGGGAAACGACCCAAGCCAGCAAACGGTAGCGCGTTCGCCTGGCGTGGGGCAGGCTCATCGAGAGCGCGGTCCTCCCTGCCCACCCCAGGAGAGGGAGGCGATTTCGCGGGCCGTCATCCGGGGGCTCGCGGAAAGCATGGGGGTCGGGGATGCGACCGCCGGGAAATAACGTACCCAGACCACCTGTTCGGGGACTGGGGGCTTAAGCGCGTCACCGATGCGCTGCTGGAGCTGGAGAGTGTCGACGGACTGGTCGCGCTGACGGCGGACCGTATCGAGCTCCTTCTTAGAAAGGGAGATGTCACGCTCGATACGCTGGATACGGCTACCGATGGTGTCGGCCTCGACGCGCAGGCGCATGATGTTGATTGTCCCGACGGCGAAGGCGCCGACGGCGGCGAACAGGAAAGCCCAGGTGAAGAATCGCGGACTCATGCGGCGAGGCGGCGCACGGCGCGGAGACGGGCCGAGCGGCTGCGGGGGTTGCGTTCCTGTTCGGCATCCGAGGGCTGGACGGCCTTGCGGGTGAGAAGATCGGCGTGCTTTACGCGGTCGTCTTGGTTGCGGGCGTCGTCGCGATCGACCGGGCGGCCAGCGACCTCGTTCATATAGCGCTTCACCATACGGTCCTCGAGGGAATGGAAGGAGATCACGGCGAGCACCCCGCCAGCGGCGAGTTTCCCGAAGGCGAGCGGAAGGGCATCGGCCAAGGCGCCGAGCTCGTCGTTGACCGCGATGCGGACGCCTTGGAAAGTGCGGGTGGCCGGGTGCGGACCACGGGGGCCCGGCGCAGGCGGTGCGGCTTCGGCGACGAGCTCCGCGAAGGTCGAGGTGCGGGCTAGACGGCCAGTGCCGCGGGCGGCGATAATCGCATTGACCACGCGGAACCAGCGAGGCTCCTCGCCGTAGTCGCGGACCGCACGTTCGATTTCGGCACGTTCTCCACGCTCGAGGAACTCGGCGGCACTGCGGCCGACGCGGGTATCCATGCGCATATCGTTCGGCGCATCGAAGCGGAAGGAGAAACCGCGTTCCGGGACATCCAACTGGTATGAGGACACCCCAATGTCCATCAGAACACCATCGAAGAGCCCCGGAACGCGGTCAAGGTGGCGGAAATTTTCGGAATGGAAACGCAGGCGGCCCGGATGAGCGGCGAGCAGATCAACGGAGCGTTCGCCGGCGGCCGGGTCTCGGTCCATCGCATCGATTGTACAGCGCGGCGCGCGCGCGAAGATTGCTGACGTGTGACCGCCGCCGCCGAAGGTGCAATCCAGGTAGGCACGTCCGTCCTGCGGGGCAAGGAGCGTCAGGCACTCCTCGAGCAGGACTGGGACGTGGCTGGTCATTCGGCGGGCTGTGAATAAGGTGTGAGTAGTGTAAGTAACTTCTGGATACGCGTCACAATCCCAACTCGCGCAAGGCACGGAGGATGGTGAGCGCGAACTCGGATTCCCGGTCGGCCTTGGGCGGCGTTGGCGAGGCGATATGGAAGGTAGTGAAGCCACCGCGGAAGATCACGTCGCGGTCGAGCTTCGCCTCCTTCACGATGTGCTCATTGAGCGTGATGCGGCCGGCCTTGTCGCACGTGACCTGGATGCTGTTCGTCGCGAGCAGGCTGATGGCGTCCATCTTGACCGGATCACTCACCGTGACCTGCTGGGCTGCGTCACGAATGCGTTCGGTCATCGACGGAGGGAACACGACGATCGAACCGAGTGCCGGATGGAACATCGCGAGAAAAGTCGCCTCCGCGTCGAAACGCCAGGCCGCCGGAATCGTGACACGATTCTTCTCATCCAATTTTCCGTTGTGGATGCCGGTAAAGAGACCGTTGTTGGCGCCAATAGACATTGCGTATGGGGAGTTGCCCCCAGATGACCCACTTTTCCCCACAGCCCACCACCCGTCAAGATTTTAGCCCCCGATCACACCAATTTCTTGTTAACACCGTGCCCAGGGAAGGCTATATGATTGTTTTAAATCATTAAAATATGCAAACTACTGTCCACTAGTAGTTTAAGTAAGAAATGACCCGCCTTGGACAATTCCCCATCCCCTACCCTCCCAAAGCAGCGCCCCAGGGATCGGCCCGGCGCGGACCACGGGCTAACTTGTAATTACTTTATCACTACAAACTCACCGCTTTCGCAGCCGCAGGATAAGGGCGAAACTGTTTGCCAACGGACCCCTCCTGTGCTTTGACTCCAAGCACTCAACCTCGACTCTCGCACATGAAAACCGCCCTCGCCCTACTCGCCGCTCTCGTCCTCGCCGGATGCACCACCCAGATCGGCGTGGACAACAGCCAGAACCACGAAGCTTCCTTCTCTAACGTCACCGGCGTGCTGACCACCCGCTACACCGCCGACACCGAGGCCGTCTTCAACGCCGTCAAGCGCACCATCGACGCCATGCCCGGCACCCTCCGCACCGGTGAGACCGACGAGCGCGGCGCCAACAAGGAACTCCTGAGCGTCGTGGCCTACGCCCGCACCATCGGCGACCTTGAGATCAAGATCACCATCGAGAAGGCCGAAGACGAAGTCACCAAGGCCGTCTTCACCCAGGTGAAGGTCAAGTACGGCTTCTTTGGCAACCTGCCCGAGAGCCAGAAGATCGTCTCCAAGATCACCTCTAACCTGCGCTAAGCGCCGGGGCGGGACCGCCAAACGGACGCCGCCCAGCCACCTGGCTAGGCGGCGTTCTTTTTTAACCACTCTCCCAATGGGCAACATCCACGGACACAGTTTCCGCATCACCACCTTCGGCGAAAGCCACGGGCCAGCCCTCGGCGTCATCATTGACGGCTGTCCGCCCCGCGTGCCCTTCGACGCCGCGTTCCTCCGCAGCGAACTCGATCGACGACGCCCCGGTCAGAGCGCCCTCACTACGCAGCGCAAAGAAGCCGACGCCCCGGAGGTGCTTTCTGGCGTTTCGCATGACGGCCTCACCCTCGGCTCACCCATCGCCATCATTATCCGCAACGGCGATCAGCGCCCGCAGGCCTACGCCGAGATGAAGGCAGCCTATCGTCCTTCGCATGCCGACTTCACCTACGACGCCAAGTACGGTATCCGCGCAATCGAGGGCGGCGGCCGTTCCTCCGCCCGCGAGACCGCAGCACGTGTCGCCGCCGGAGCCGTTGCCAAGACGGTGCTGAAGCATGCGTGCGGCGCACGCATTATCGCTTGGGTAGAAAGCGTCGGCGACGTACGTATGCCCGCCGCCCCCAAGGCGCCCACACTCAAGCAAGTCGAGGCAACGCCCACACGCTGCCCACACCCCGCCACCGCCGCCAAGATTGATGCCCTCATCCGCGAGGCGCGTGCCGACGGAGATTCCGTCGGAGGCGTCATCTGCTGCGTCATCGAAAACCTTCCCGCCGGCCTCGGCTCGCCGGTCTTCGATCGTTTCGAAGCTGACCTCGCTAAGGCCATGCTCTCGCTGCCCGCGACGAAAGGTTTTGAGATCGGAAGCGGCTTCGCCGGAACGGTGCTGCGCGGCAGTGCCCATAACGACGAGTTCGTCCGCAAGGGCGGCCGCATCCGCACTGCGACCAACCGCTCCGGCGGCACACAGGGCGGCATCACCAACGGCGAAGACGTCGTCTTCCGCATCGCCTTTAAACCCACCGCGACCGTGCTCAAACCACAGAAGACCGTGCGTCCTGACGGCCGTGCCACCGAGCTCAGCGCCAAGGGACGCCACGACCCGTGCGTCCTGCCGCGTGCCGTGCCCATTGTCGAAGCCATGGCCGCCTTGGTGGCCGTGGACCACTGGATCCGCGACCGCGGGCAGAACGCTCCCTTCGGCCGCTGCGGACGCAAGGCATGACGCCGCTCATTATCATCCTCGGCCCCACTGGCGCAGGCCGGGCCGACACGGTGCGCGAACTGGCGGAGAACGCCTGGCCCGAAAGCCGTAAGATCCGCATCCTTCGCGAAGCGCGCGAAGGCGGCGTCGCACCCGACCAGTGGACTTTCAAGGATGGCCAAGCCTTCCTACCTGCTCCGGGCGACGAAGACGCCGCGATTCTCGTCACCCACGGGTCGCTCCACATCATCGATCAGATGGAAGCGCTCCATCGCACAATCCGCCCGATGATGCCCGACGCCGTCTGGCACGTTGCGCGCATCATCACCGTCGTCGACTGCCCACTCACGATGAAGCACAAGGCCGTCGAGGAATGGTACCGTACCTGCGTGCACTTCTCCGACGCCGTCATCATCAATCGCCGCTGGGAAGTCCCGGGCCAGTGGGTCAGCAAGTTCCTCGAACCCTACGAGAAGGAATTCTACCCTTGTCTCTTCTTCAACCTCACCAAGGTCGGGGCGATCTCCAACCCCCCCGCCGTCATCGACGGTGAACCGCTGCGCCTCTCCCATATCTTCGATGACATCGACGCCGTCGACGAGATGGAGTTCGACGAGGATAATCTGCCGGACGAACCCTTCGACCTCGTCCGCCAGGTCGACAAATACTTTGCGCGCGACGAGCTCGGCCGCCGCAATATCCTCGTACCTGAGATTGGCGACCTACTCCGGCAGGAAGGCCGCTGCTAAGGGCTCTTCTGATGCGGCCGCTGATCGTCACCTACGCCTGGCTGCTGACCCGCCTTCCCGAAGCGTTTGCGCGCGTTAACGCGGCCCTACTGGGGGAGATTCTCTGGCTGATCCGGGGTAAACTGATCAGCCGCAACCTCGCAAGGGCCTTCCCCGCCAAGAATGCGGCATGGGTCCACCGCATCGGCCACACGTCCTGCCGGCGTACGGCCGAGATGGGACTTTTCTCGATCGCCTCACCAATGATGTCCGAAGCGGAGATTCAAGACCGTGTCGTCGTGGACGATAGCGTGATGAGCGCCGAACACGGAATGCCTCCCAAGGGCACGGGCGCCGTCCTCTTCGTACCGCACTTCGCGCTGATGGAGATGATGACGGCTATTATGCTGGTGCGTCCCGAGCTGGCGAAACGCGAGTGGATCGTCATCTATCGCCCACTCGACCAGCCCGCTGCCGAACGTTGGGTCAAGGAAGCCCGCGAGCGCTTCGGCATGAAGCTAGCCTCACGCCGCGAAGGTTTTGCCCGCTCAATGAAGGCAGTTCGCGAAGGGCACGTGACCGCGATTCTCTTCGACCAGACCACCCAGACGGGGTCGATCTGGCGATTCCTCGGATCGCCCTGCGCGGTCACGGAACTACCGGGCATCATCGCGCAGCGTTTCAAATGCCCGAGCCGCATCTTCTGGGCGGACCGAACCGGCTTCTGGCGCTGTAGACTGCGTATGGAGGCACTTCAGGCGACGGACTCCATCGGCCTAACAATCGAGTCGAACAACTGGCTAGAGGATAAACTTCGCTCAAACGAGGACACCTGCGCCAACTGGCTCTGGGCGCACGACCGCTGGAAGCACGGAGAAGCCATGTTCAAAAAACTCGGCGAGTAACCTTACTGCTTGGGCGCGACGACAGGGGCTGGCGCAGCTGGGGCTTCGCCTTCGGCTAACTTGCGGCGCTTCTTCTCGGCCTTCTCCGCCTTCTCGGCGTCCTTGGCGTCGCCCTTACCCTTTTCCTTGGCGATTTCTGGTCCGTATTTCTCGGAAAGCTTACGGATGAATTCCATGCGCTGTTCCGGCGTGAGCGCCTGGATGCGGGCCCGCTCGGCATTTGCCTCTTCGGGTGTCAGCATCTTGAAATGGTGCTCGAGGACGCGTGAACCGTAACCCCCACGTTCGCGCATCTCCTTCATAATCTTACGTCGCTCCTCGGTCGTAGCCGTCTCATACTTGGCAAGGTTGGCAGCAAATTCGTGGCGTGATTCCGGAGACATGCGCTCCATCTTCTCGATCGCCGAACGCATCCGGGCGAGACGCTCCGGCGGGAGCTCGAGGATTTTCCGGATGGTCTGGATATCCTCGGTGGTTGGCTCGGAGTCAGGGGAACGGCCGGAGGCCTGCTGGGCAAAGGACGAGGAGGCCACCAGGATGATGGCCGAAAGTAGAAAAAGCTTCCTCATCGGATCAGGAGCCCGGGGCGTTGAGCACATCGACCACGCTAGACTTCTCCACGGCAGGCGAAAGGAGAGAGAGGTCGTCGGCGGCGCCGAGAAGGTCGGCAAACTGGGCGGATTCGTCGCGAGCAACGAGGGCGAGCGTCTGGCGATTAAGCGCCTCCTCGGAAGGAGTGGACAAGGCGAGGATGGCCACAAGGCAGGCGGCAGCGGCCGTGGCCACCGAGCTCCAGCGGATGACGATACGGCGGCGGCGGTCGGCGCGGACGGCTCCGACGACGCGGTCGGCAAAGCCAGATACGGCCACGGAGCGGCCACGGCTGAGCGAGGCGGCGAGCTCCTGATCGAAAGGGGGGCGGTTGAGGTTATCCATGGCTCAGTTCATGGGGTTAAACACCGCCTCAGGCGGTAAGTTGCAGGGTTCATTCGTTTCCATAAAAGTCCTTCAGAAGCTCGCGCAGGCGGCTGCGGGCGCGGTGTATCCAAGTCTTCACGGAGGAGACCGGCACCCCCATGATCTCCGCGATGTCCTCGTAGGGCAGCTCCTGCTGCACGACTAGGAGGATGGCCGAACGCTGCTCGGGCGGGAGCTGAGCGATCGCCCGCTGGAAGGCTTCATCGAGTTCAGCTACACGGCGAGCGGACTGCTGGGAAGAATCGCCGGGCTCGGCCGCGAATTCCAAGGCAGTCGTAGGCTTACGTCCACGGCGACGCCACTCGTTCAGAACGAGGTTGTGGGCAATATGGATTAGGTAGGTGCTCAGTTTGGCCTCGGGGCGCCAACGGGAAGCCGCCCGATGAAGACGAATGAAGACTTCCATCGCCAGTTCCTCGGCGGTGGCCTGCGACCCCACCTCACCGCGTAGATAGCCGACTAGGCGCGCGTGGTGGCGATGGACGAGCAACCGAAGCGCATCATCGTCGCCGGCGGCGACCAACGCCATCAGCCGCTTGTCATCCTCGTCGTCGGGGAGCATGGGCTCTTCCTGGGACATTGCTTGGGTTTAACTCCGGGAGAAGGGTTGAGGTTACGCCTCGCGGGGGCGAACGGCGAACGCGCGCAGGGTGCGCAGTAAGAACTGCTCGAAGGCCGCTAGGACCTGATAGTTGAGCTCCATGCGACGTCGGGCATCCTCGAGATACCCCACCGACCGCGCGACCTGCTCAGCACAACCGGAATGATTACGACCGATGAGCCGGAGCTTCTCTTCGACCGAAACGAGCATGCGGGCACGGATTCCCTTGGTGATGGTGGCCTCATGCGCCTTCACCACGTCGTCCTTGTCGTCATCGGAAGGCGGGGGTGGCGGCGCGGCCTCTAGGGCTTCCTCAACGAAGAGATTGAGCAGGACCTCGAAGCGGGCGCATAGAGCGTAGAGCGGAATGAAGACCTCCGAGACGCGGGCGGTCGGCGACGCCGGCCCCTTGACCATGCGCGTAAGCAGCTTGTCCATCTCGCGTAACCAGTCGGCCCAGGAGGCGTCAGTGAGAGCCGGGGCCTCGCCAACAACATGGAAACGCATGCATCGGCTGATGACCGTCGGGAGCACCGAATAGTAATTCGCGGTCTGTAACACCACGAGCGTGCCACGTGGCGGCTCCTCCAGTGTCTTTAGGAGGCAGTTCGCGGCCATCGCATTAAGCCGGTCGGGCTCATGAATGAGGACCACGCGCCTTTCGGAGACCGAGGTGAGATTAAGGGATGAGACCACCTGCTGCGCGTACTCGACCTTGATGCTGCGCGAAAGTCCAGACGGGCGTAATACACGGCAATCCGGATGGGCCAGCGGATCAGGGTCGCCGAGGTGCATCGCAGCCAGCTGTTCAGCCACCCTCGTGAGCACGGCACCGTCGGCACCAGTAAGCAGAACGGCGTGGGGCATCCGACCCTCGGCGCGGGCACGGGCCAGCACCTTCAAGACCGGCAGGTCCAAGAGATCAGCGGAAGCGGCGGGTGATTTCATGCCAGATCTCCTCTTCGATGGCTTCGGGCGGACGGGTGGCGTCGATCACGAAGAAACGCGCTGGCTCCTCCTTGGCGAGCTTGTGGTAAAGGCCGCGGACCTTGCGGTGGAAATCCGCGCCAAGGACCTCGAAACGGTCGGGCTGACCGTGGTCGCGAACGGATGCGCGGCCGAGGCCGCTAGAGGGATCAAGGTCGAGCAGGACCGTCAGATCCGGATTAACCGGTCCGCAGGCGAGACGATTGGCAGACTCGATCAAGGCGCGGTCCAAGCCGCGACCGCCGGACTGATAAGCGACGGTTGAATCGATGAAACGGTCGCAGAGGACGATCTGGCCGGCGGCGAGAGCCGGAGCGATGACGTCGGCAACCAGCTGCGCCCGACAAGCCGCAAACAGCAGGGCCTCGGCGGCTGGCCGAATCGCCGAACCAGGATGCTTGAGAACATCGCGCATCTTCTCGCCGAAAGGCGTGCCGCCAGGTTCGCGCAAGCTGAGCACTGCCTCGCCGGAAACACGTAAGCGATCCGCTAGGCGGGTTAGCTGGGTGGATTTACCCGCCCCCTCCCCTCCTTCGAACGTGATGAATTTACCGGCGATCGGCATGTGGCTCCAAGATGCCGTCCGACCCGCTCAAAGCGAGCGGAGAAAACCCGGCTCATAAAAAGACCCGGCGTATGCCGGGTCTTTTCGAGGCGAAGCGAGCGCGGGCTCAGCCACCGGTCGGAGTAACGTGGACCTGCTTGGCTTCAACCATGCGACTCACATTATCGGTAATTTTCTTGAGCGTCGCGTCGAGAGTCGTCGCGCCGCCTGCGGTGGCAGCAGCCATGATGCCAGGGACAGGCGCGCTGCCATCGGAAGCAGAGCTCCCTCCGGTGGTCGTATTGGTCGGACCGCCGGGCGCTCCGGACTTGTCTTCCTTTGCGACCGTATCCGTCACCTGTGCGCCAGAAATCACTACGCCGAAGCCCTTGGCGGGAGCGCCGTCGACACCGCCTCCAAAGATCTGCGCACGGGTAGGCATGCTCTGGGCCATGGCGTTGACCGTCGCGGCGACTTCTTCGGGAAGCGTAGAATTCTCGCTGAGGAAGGCGGCGATTGTCGCCATATCCTCTGCCGGGATGGGGAAAAGCATGATTTGTACCGGCTGCGAAAGCTTATCCATCGTAGCAACGGAAGGAGCGGCGGCCTTCGGGGCGCCGGCAGCCTTGGCAACGTTATTGATGAGAGCCGAAGATGCCACGGCGCTAGCCAGCTGCATGCCCGGATCAACGGAGACGGGGCCGGCGTCGGATGCGTAAACATTAGTCTCGACGGAACCGCGCACGCAGTCGACGACGATGCGTCCGATGCCATCCGAGCCGACGCGATATTCTACCGTGAAGACGGTGCCGCGGATACGTACCAGGCCGGCGGGAGTCTTAACGGTGAAAGCGGAAAGGGCGTTGAGCTTACGGGCCTCGCCGATGATTTTTCCGCGGAGCACTTCCAACTCCGTCACGGATGGGCTGGGGTCCTTTTCAATCGAGCGATACGGGCTGGCGATGCCAGCGGAGGCAACCTGACGGAAAGTGCGGACCTCGAACAAAGTATTCGGAGTGAGTAGGACGGAAGACCCGTTGGAGAAGACCAGTTCAGCTGAGGAGTTGGCCCCCGTCTCAACCATTGTGCCCTCCTGAAAGACGGCTCCGCTGGCCAAAGGCTTACGCTGCGACTTGCCATCGATGAGTGTCACGGTGCCGCTGGCCTTGCCGACTTGGACCTTGCCGGACTGAAGAGCGGCGGAAGAAAGGACAGGCAGGAGCGAGATGGCTACCATTCCTAGGTACTTGAAAAAGGAATTCATGAGACTGTGGGGAGACAAAAAAGTAACCCGTATGGAAAGCGAGGCAACCCCTTTAAAACAAAAGACCCCCAAATGGGGGTCTTTACGGAAGGCCGGTGCAACTTTCCTCAGGCCGTGACGTACTTCTCGAGGCGGCGCTGGACAGCGATGGCCGAGAGCTGAGCGTACTTCGGAAGTCCCTGATCGTAAGGCAGTTGCATTTCTCCCTGGATAAGAGGGAGAGCGTAGCGCACGAAGTCCGGGTGGATGGACATCTTGTCTTCGCCGATCCACTTTTCCGGGAAGACCTTCACGCCGTTGGCGATTTGGTCGAGAGGGGCGAGCATGGTCTGGACGGCGTAGTTCTCCTTTTCGGAGCGGGTCAGAATGACCATCTTACCGGACTCGCCTTCGAGGGCGGCCTTGACGGCGGCGCCACCGCAAAGTTCGGCTTCATCAACGTCGGTCTTCGAAGCGTTGTGCGAAGCGGCGCGCTGGGTGATGCCGAGCTTGGAGGAGCGGGCCTTGACGCCATCGAAGCGGGACTCGACGAGCGTGCGGAGGTATTCGCCGGCGCCGCCGAGGACGGCGTGGCCGAACGCGTCGGTACTGGAGGTGTCGGCGCCGAGGTAGTTACCGGTGGCGTCCTGGACGCCTTCGGAGACGACGACGAAACAGTGACCATTGGCCTTAAGCACTTCTTCGACGCGGCGGATGAAGTTGTCGGCGTTGAAGGCGACTTCCGGGAGCAGCACGATGTGCGGCGCGGTGTTATTGTAGTGGGTGTTCTTGACGGCCTTGTCTTCGCCCTTGTCGCGACGCTGCGCGAGGACGGACGAGGCGGCGAGCCAGCCGGCGTTGCGGCCCATGACTTCGAGGATGGAGACGAAGTCGTTCTGGCCCATGGCGGCGTTGTCGAGAGCGGTCTCACGGATGGTCACGCCGATGTGCTTGGCGACGGAGCCGAAGCCGGGGCAGTGGTCGGTGAGGGGAAGGTCGTTGTCGATGGTCTTAGGCACGCCGACGACGCGGAGTTCGTAGCCGCGCTCCTTGGCGAGGGCGTCGATCTTGGCGGCGGTGTCCTGGGAGTCGTTGCCGCCGATGTAGTGGAAGTAGCGGATGTTGTGCGCTTCGAAGACCTGGAGGATGCGGTCGAAATCTTCAGCCTTCTTCACCTTGTAGCGGCAGGTACCGAGGGCGGCGCCGGGGGTGTGGCGAAGAGCGCGGAGGGTCTGCTGGGATTCGGCGGCGAGGTCGACGAGCTGTTCGTGGAGGACGCCCTGGATGCCATTGAGACCACCATAGATCTCGACGATTTCGTCCTCATGCTTGAGGGCTTCCGAGATCACCCCGGCGAGGCTGGCGTTGATGACGGGGGTCGGACCGCCGCTCTGCGCGACGAGAAGGTTGCCAATGAGGGGAGAAGACATGGGAGTGAACGAGTTGAAAA
>CANCHK010000023.1 GCA_947377865.1 Opitutia bacterium
CCGACCACGGCTTCGCGATCTCGGTGTACAACCGCACGACCGCCAAGACCGACGAGTTCGTGAAGGAAAACCCGAAGACCCCGGGCAAGCTGACCGGCTGCCCGACCATCAAGGACTTCGCGGCCTCCCTCAAGAAGCCCCGCAAGGCCGTGATCCTCGTCAAGGCCGGTGCGCCGACCGACGCTGTGATCAACGAGCTCGCCGCGGCCTTCGAGCCGGGCGACATCATCATCGACGGAGGTAACGCCCTCTGGACCGACACCATCCGCCGCGAACGCGAACTTAAGGCCAAGGGCCTCCGCTTCATTGGCTCTGGCGTCTCCGGCGGCGA
The DNA here is from genome assembly GCA_947377865.1 of Opitutia bacterium. Lineage (GTDB taxonomy): Bacteria > Verrucomicrobiota > Verrucomicrobiia > Opitutales > UBA953 > UBA953. Next base: position 332 of record CANCHK010000023.1, read on the forward strand.
AGAAGGCGCCCGTTTCGGCCCGTCCCTCATGCCTGGTGGCGATGCCGCCGCCTGGGCTGAACTTAAGCCCATCTGGGAAGCCGTCGCCTCCAAGGTCGATGCCGTCACCGGCGTCGAACTGACCGGCGCGACCCCCGGTAAGCCCATCAAGGGCGGCGTCCCCTGCGTGGCCCATATCGGACCCGACGGCGCCGGCCACTACGTGAAGATGGTCCATAACGGCATCGAGTACGGCGACATGCAGATGATCTGCGAAGCCTACGACCTCATGCGCGGCCTCCTCGGTATGACCCCCGACGAGATCGGCACCACCTTCGAAGAATGGAACAAGGGCGACCTGAACTCCTTCCTCATCGAGATCACCGCCAAGGTGCTCAAGCAGAAGGATCCGGAGACCGGCGTCCCGCTGGTCGACGTCATCCTCGACACCGCCGGCCAGAAGGGCACGGGCAAGTGGACGAGCGCCAACGCCCTCGACATGGGTGTCGCCGCCCCGACCATCGCCGAAGCCGTCTTCGCGCGCTGCCTCTCCGCCGTGAAGGATGAGCGCGTCGCCGCCGCCAAGGCCCTCCGCGGCCCGAAGCGCGCGATGACCAATCCCGATAAGGCCAAGATCATTGAACAAATTCGCGACGCCCTCTACTGCTCCAAAATCTGCTCCTACTCGCAGGGCTTCCAGCTCATGCGCGAGGCCCAGAACGAGTACAAGTGGAAGCTCAACTTCGGTGAGATCGCCCAGATCTGGCGCGGCGGTTGCATCATCCGCGCCCGCTTCCTCCAGAAGATCACCGAGGCCTTCGGCAAGAAGCCGCGCCTGGCCAACCTCCTCCTCGACCCGTACTTCAAGAAGACGGTCAAGAAGGCGCAGAAGAACTGGCGCAAGGTCATCGCCCTCGCGGTGAAGCACGGCATCCCCGTGCCGACCCTTGGTTCGGCGCTCTCGTACTTCGACTCGTACCGCACGGAGAATCTCCCGCAGAACCTGCTTCAGGGTCAGCGCGACTTCTTCGGCGCCCACACCTACGAGCGCAAGGACAAGCCCCGCGGCGAGTTCTTCCACATCGACTGGCCGGATCCCAAGCGCCCGCAGATCAAGGCCTAAGCGCCTTGATAGAAATAAAAAGGGCGTCCATATGGACGCCCTTTTTATTTGTCGCGATTACTTCGCAGACCAACCGCCACCGGTCGCCGCGGCGAGGCGCACCGCGACCTGCCGGCGCTCCCATACGACCAACGAGAGCGTACGCGCGGCCGTAGCTTCGTCGCGACGTGCGATCAGAATGTCGTTCTCGTTCGCGATGCCGGCCATGCGACGGGCTTCGGCGTTGGCGAGACGGACCCGCACCGCGGCAAGCACGCGGTCGGTAAGTTCTTCCTGCAAGGCGAGCTCGCGCAGATCGGCGAGCGCATCCTCAACTTCACGGAAGGCCCCCAGCACAGCCTTAGTCCATTCGCCGGCGGAGCCATCAATGCGCGCTCGGGCGACCTCGAGGTCGGCCTCGCGACGACCCGCATCGAAAAGCGGTAAGTCTATCGAAGGCGTCAGCGACCAGAAGCTGGACGAACCACGGCCGACGCGCGAAGCCGGATCGGCCTGCCAGCCGGCCTGGCCGTTGAGCGTCACTGAAGGATAGAAGTCGGCAATGGCGGCGCCTTCGCGCGAGACCGCGGCATCCAGTCGTGCGGCGGCGGCGGCGAGGTCAGGCCGACGTAGCAGGAGCTCCGAAGGGACGCCCGCACCGAAGGCAGGCATCGTGGCCGTTCCTTTGGCATCAGGGAGCTTCACCCCGGGAGTGGAACCGATGAGCGCACGCAGTGCGTTCTCGGCGGAGGCAAGGCGACGACGGCCAAGACCTTCGTCGACCTTAGCCTGCGCAGCGGCGAGGCGCGCGGAGGAAAGAGGATCGGAATCCAGCAAGCCCGCACTGACGGTCTTCTCGACGATCTCCATCTCGCGCAGGCGCGTGGCGAATTCGGTCTCGAGGAAAGCGAGCTGCTCACGGGCGCCGCGGACGGCGAACCAGAGGCGCGCGACTTCAGCCGAAAGCGCGAGATCGGCCTGCTCGGCGGTGAACTTCGCCGCGCGAGAATCCGACTCGGCAGCCTTCGTCTTGGCGGCCTCACGACCCCAGACGTCAAGTTCCCAGGAGGCCTTCACGCCGACGGCACCCACATCGGTGCGACGTGGGATGCCGAAGCCAACTGGGGTGCGGCCAGTGTCGAGCGAGATACGGGATGATTCGAGACCAGCACCGATGGAAAGCGCCGGCTGGTCCCCGGCATTGGCAGCAATGAGCAGCGCGACAGCTTCACGCTGACGTGCACGGGCGATGGCGAGGTCGGGGCTGTTCTTGCGCGCCTGCGCGATAAGTTCGAGCAAGGCGGAGTCACTAAATGATTCGGCCCACTTCGTGTCGGCGACGGCTCCACCCTGCGAGAAGGCCGCAGGCACAACGGGGGCCTTCGGCTTCGCCATCGGGTCGTGGGCGCAACCCACGAGGAGAAGCGCCGCGAGGAGGAAGCTCTTATTTGCCGGGAGCATTTTGGGAAGCGTCGATATAGACGTCCATCTGCTGGCCAACGAAGAGCGCGCGGCCCGTCGGGCGCTCGAACGAATAGATCACCTGCAATACGCGAGTGTCGACGCGCTCGACGCTCGCGCCGGTGAGCGAGGTCTTCGGGATGACGAAGGGTTCAATGCGCACGAACTTAAGGGAGATGGAACGGTCCTTGCCGCCGGCGAGAGAGCTCTCGCCCTTCAGGTAGCCCTTGGCGGGAAGGCCTTCGCGCATGCGCGTGGCGAGCTGTTCATCGACGTCGCAACGAATCTGCAAGGTGGAGATGTCGCCGAGCACGACGGGGGCCTTGGCGCCGGCGGCCACGAATTCGCCGACGCGGACTCCGACCTGGAGAACGGTGGCGTCGATTGGCGAACGTAGCACGAGGCGATCGAGGAGTACCGCGGTCTGGTCGAGCTGTGCCTTGGCGAGGGCGAGCTTCGCCTTCGCCTCCTTGGCGGCCATCTGGTAGGAAAGGAGTTCGGAGGCGGAGACCGCACCGCTGTCCTTAATGCCGGTCCAGCGTCGGGCGGCGTCTTCGGCGCGCTCGGCCGTGGCCTCGGCGGCGGAGACCGCGGCCTTCTGCACGGCGTGTTGCGCGCGGAGGTCGCGGTCGTCGAGCGTGAGGATCGGGTCGCCCGCCTTCACTTTGTCCCAGACCTTCACGTGTACCTTAGCGACGGTACCGGAGGTCGGCGAACCGAGGAGCGTGTTCTCGGCGGCGGCCTCGATCAGGCCGGCGGCGGAGATGAGTCCGTCCTTATCGCGAATAGCGGGCTCATAGGGCGGCGGCTTGATGGGCACCTCGTTCGCGGTGCCACGGGTGAGCTGCCAAGCGGCGACGGCGCCGGCTAGGGCCAGGGCGAAGAGCAGGATGCGTTTTTTGAACATAAGGGGTGATCAGAGATGGGTGGTGTCGAGGAGCTTCGGGTCGTCGACCACGCGGCTGATGCGGCCGTCTTCCATCTCAGCGATACGGTCGGCGAAACGGAAGATGCGATGGTCATGCGTCACGACGACCACGCAGCGTTCGGGCGAACGGGAGAGGTCGCGGACTAACTGCATGATGTGGGCGCCGGTATCCTTATCGAGGGCCGAGGTCGGTTCATCGCAAATCAGGAGCGGGGGCTCGTGGACGAGAGCGCGGGCGATGGCAACGCGCTGCTGCTGGCCACCCGAGAGCGCGTTCGGGCGACCGTCCTCGCGGCCTTTGAGACCGACCTTATCGATAATCGAGAGCGAGCGAGCGCGGGCTTCGTCGTAAGGGCGACCCTGGATCAGGAGAGGCACCATCACGTTCTCGATGACGGAAAGGGTTGGGATGAGGTTGAAGGACTGGAAGACGAAGCCGAGGTTCTTGCGACGGAAAGCCGTGAGCTCCTCCTGGCCGAGGCCGTCGAGTCGCTGCCCAAAGACCTCGACCGTACCGGCCTGCGGCGTGAGCGTGCCGGCGATGACGGAGAGCAGGGTCGTCTTCCCGCAACCCGACGGACCGACGAGCATGATGAGTTCGCCGCGACGGGCCTCGAAGTCAGCCTGCTTGAGCGCGACGACTTGGTTGTCCGGTGTGCCGAAGAACATGTCGACGCCGGAGGCGCGGACGGCGATGCTGTGGGCTTCGTGACTCATCCGCGGAAGACGGAGGCGGCATCGACGCGCGACACCTTGATGATGCCGATGATGGCGGAGACGAAACTGATGCCCAGCACGAGGGCGAATGTCGCCCAGAGGATCTGCGGGAACATCACGAAAGGAGGCATACCCTTCTCAATCATCGCGCGGCCGATGGCCTGCGCCATGCCGGCCCCGAGGCCGAAGCCGATGAGTCCGGCGGTGAAGGCCTGCACGAAGAGCATGCGGGCGATGACGCCCATGCCTGCGCCCATTGCCTTGATGGCCGCGAAATATTTCAGGTTTTCGAGCACGAACGAATAGAACGTCTGGCCCGAGATCGCGATACCGACGAAGAGACCGAGGAGGACCGCCGTGCCGAAGGAGAAGGGAATCCCCGTATTGGTCCAGAACCACCAGAAGGTGTTACGGGCGAGGCTGCGCTCACCCCAGTTCCAGATCACCGTGTCGGACGTCCATGCCTTGAGACCCGTATCTCGTTCGATGCGGCCGCAGAGCTCGGCCGGCGTCACGCCCTTCTGCGGCTCGACGAGCATGAAGCTCAGCGTACGGCGCGCGCCGAGGGTGTAGCCCTTGGCGCGGTCGTAGGTCGTATAGACGAACGGCCCTCCAGTGAAAGCTCGCTTCACCTTACAGATGCCGACGATGCGGGCCTGGATATCATTGATCTCGAAGGTGTCGCCGACCTTCAGCGGCGTGGAGCGAGGCTTGCCGTCGGGACCCACGCCCATGCGACCCATGAGAGAGGCACCCCATTCGTCGACGATGACTGTATCGGGGAGGCGGTGGTCTTCGATGCGGCCTTGGGTAAGAACGGCCGGAGCTCCGGCGAAGGTATCGGCATCGATGCCAACGAGCGTGATCAGCTTGAAGTTGCCGTCCTGCATGCGGGCCTGGACGAAGGACGTGTGCAGCGGCGCGGCCCAGGCGACGCCGTCGACGGAGCGGACGCGACCGAGGTCGGTATCGCGGAGCGGCTTGGCGTCGTTGACCTGCTCGACCATCGGGTCGCTAACCCAGACCTGCGCGCGAATGTTGACCATCGGCGTATAGGTCCAGCTCATGATGCCGAAGAAGACCGAACTCTGCTGGGCCATCAACAGCGCCGAGAACGCCAGGCCACACAGGAGCATCGCGAGCTTGGCGCGGTCTCCGAAGAGCATGTTAAGGGCGAGGCGATACATCAGACGAGTCCTGTGATTGTCTCCCCAACAAGCGTCGGGTCAATGGGAAGTCAAACGGCCCGGACATTGTCCGGGCCGTCGTGACCGAAACGTGACTTATAGGCTTACTTGGCGATGACCGAAACCGCCGGCAGCTTGACGAAGTTCGTCTTGAACCACGCTGGGCCCCAGGAGGCGTTGACGGCCCAAGCGGCTACGAGGAGAACAAGCGCAATCGAGAAGCAGCGGACGACCTTACCCTTATCTTCACTCTTGGCACCAATGTGCAGGAAGGCCACCGCACCGAGGGCAAGGATCGGGTGGAACCAGGAAATAGGGCGGGCCGTCTGGAAGAAGGCGACGAGACCGACGACGAGGTTGATGTCGACGAGGACGGCGACGATGCGCTGGAAGACAGGCTTCGGGCCCTTGACGAGAGCGACGAGGATGACGGCCAGGACGAGAACGAGGAGCAGGGAGCCGTAATGCTTGTGGGCAGTGAAGAGCGGATTCATGCAATCACCTTGGTCGGCAGTCGGGCCCGATTCAAGCCATCCTCACGGATTTTACCGGTCCTCGGGGAAGAGCTTACGGAAGAGCCCAGCCGCCAGGGCCGCGCCGACGAACTGGACGGCGATCTCCGCCAATACGCGCGGCGCGATCTTTGCCAGGAAAAGGGATTCGGTGACGAAAGTCTTGGTGCCGATGAGGCCGTCGAAGATCGCAGAAAACACCCCGAGCAGCGAGGAGGCCAACGAGACCGCTGGGTTCATGGTCGGGTTGAACTCACTGAAGGTCCCGGAGACGCCGAGGACAACCGCCGCGATGGCCAGTCCGAAGTAACTGTTGCCAGCGGTGAGGCGCGACGTGCCGACCATAAGGATGACGAAGGCGAGGGCGAACGTCCCGAGCAGCTCAACCACAGCGACGACCCCGAAGTCGGCGAAGGCAGACTCACTCAAGGCATCGACGGCGCCCTTGGCGTGCTCCGTATCATGGCCCAAGAGGAAGCCGGCGACCATCGCAGCGAGAAGGGCCGCGGCGAGCTGCACGCCGACATAGGACCATAGTGCCCGAGTACTGGAGCGGCCACGAAGACGGAAGGCAAACGAGACGGCGGGGTTATAGTGGGCGAGCGAGACCGGCGCACCCATGTAGATCAGCGCGCAGAGCAGGGCGGCGACCGAAAGCGGGTTGGTCGCGACCAACGCGGCGAGGCAGAGGAAGAAAGTCCCAACGGCCTCGATGAGCAGCTTGTTGCGCATGGGGGTAATCTCGTCAGGCAGCGGGCGGTCTCAAGCGTGGAGTCGCTCAGCGCGCCGCGCGGGCATTAAGCCAATTTTCGCTGAAGGTCGCGATGTCCTCGTAACCAGGCAGGCGACGCGTCCGGCTGCGCATCTCCTTGGCGGCTTCTTCCTGGGCAGCGAAGAGCTCGGTCAGGGTCGCGTGCAGCGGCGTTTTTTTGTTCCTATTGTCGACCAGCCAAAAACCGACCTGCTCGCCGTCGACGACCTCATTGTTATAATACTGCCAGAATAGCGTCATCACCGGCTTCCATGTGAGGAACTTCGCCAGGATCTCACAATTACGCTGGTCATGCTTCGCACCATCACCTTCGCAGACCTTCCACGAAAGACCGCATTCCCCGATAAAGACGCGCTTCGCGGGCAGGCCCGGCTTGGCGGGAAGTTGGGAGTTAACGTAATCTAGCGTGGCGCGAATCTCCTCAGCGGAAAGCAGCTGGCAGTCATAGGCGGAGTAGGAGACAAAATCGACTTTTGCCTTAGGTAGTACGGCGTTCACCACGCGCTTGCGTCCGTCCTTCATCGCGTCGCGGACGCGGTTAACCTCGGCATAGGTATAAACGCGACACTTCGCGTAGGGCACTTCGGAGCGGGCGTCGTCAACGGCCTTCTGGCGGACGTTAAGCCATTCAATCATCGCATCGGTAAGCTCGGGCGCAGCATCCTTTTTCACGTCCTTGTCCGGCAGGAGATACCAATCGCCCTCCCAGTGACCGAGGAAGAAAGTCTTGCCGGCCGCGTCGTAGCGCGTGAGTAGATCCTTAGTGAAAAGATAGACTGCGTTGTATTCGCGGCGTTTCAACTCGGGCGAGAAGCCTTTCGTCCATTCGTTGCTCGAGCGATACCACAGCACGTAGTGCGTGAACGGCATGGCAAGATAAGGGGTCATCTGCTGTCCGGATACCGCGTTGATTTTCAGGACACGCGACCCCATCGCACTGATGCCTTTCGCGGCTTCGAGCACCGCCTCGTCCTTAGTGAACTTATACGCTGGTCCAAACGCCTGCGTGCCCACGACCTGGGGGAACGCGTCGGGCATCGCCGCCACCGTCGGCAGCTGGGACATCTCCATCGGCTGGTTAGCGCGGTTCTTCTTCTGCGCCAGCAAGGCGAGGGGGAATAGCAGAAGGACTCCCAGAGGGAGACGAGGGGTTGAACTCATGGGGTGAACCTCAGGGCGAGGGACTTGAATTGTCCTGTTACGACACCCTTCCTTCAAGCCCGTTCCCACCCAATACCATGATAACCATCAAAACCACCCTCGCCGCTGTGCTTCTCGCCGCCGGCGCCCACGCCCAGCTCGCCGCCGCTCCCGCCAAGGAGGAAGGCACCTCGGCCGATCCGGAACACGCCCGGCTCGTCACCGCCCGGAAGGCAGCCAACGACCTACCCGAGGTCATGTCCGCCGAACAGCAGGCCAAGGCCGACCGGGCTATGACCAACAAGGCTTACGCCGAATATAAGACGGCGCGGAAGCGATCGACTGACTCCGAAGCCGCCTACCGCAAGGCGTTCGACGCCGCCCTCGCAAAAGTCGACGAAGGCGCACCCGCTTTGCAGGAGAAAGAGAGGGCGGCCTTCCGCGAGCGCATGCTCAAAGCACGGACATCCAAAAAAGGTGCGCCCAAGAAACCGAATTCCAAGGGGGAAGACGATGATGGCGGCGAGGAGGAGGAGTCGAGCCAGGCTAAGGCTTCAAACTGAGTGTCGCGGACCCGCCGAAAGGCGGGTCTTTTATTTGGCAAGGGCGAGCTCGAATGCCGCCCAGATCTCCTCCACCGGCTCGAGTCCGACAGAGATACGGAGAAGGTCGGGGTCGAGCCCGGCCTCTTGGATTTTCGCCCTACCCTGCTCGTTTGTAACTTCCTCAAAATGCGCGAGCCAGAGGAACGGAGCGGCCAGAGTATAACGCAGTCCAAAGCTCGGACCCTTGGCGACGGCTAGGCGATCATAGACGCCGCGCATGTCGCCACGGAGTTCCAAGGTGATGAGCGCACCAGCACCGGCGCCTGGTCGCAACAGACGACGATAGGTGGCGGCCGTCGGCCCTTGGTCAGCCGTGCGCACGCGTGCGACGGACGGATGCGCGGCGAGACGCCGGGCAATCTCCGCTGCGGTGACAGAAAGACGATGGGTGACCTCGGCCATGCGGCCGATCTGCGTCGCGAGCGCGACAAGGTCGAGCGCATGCAGGGCCTCTAAGCGGCGGCGCACCACCGCAAGCAGTTCCGAGGTATCTTCTCGAGAAGGATGCACAGCGAGCACGCCAGCCATGACATCTCCCTCGGAGCCGGCATATTTGGTGAGGCTGGAAACGACAATATCAGCGAACGGTAGAACATCGACGGAAGCGAGCCCGACACTACTCGGATCAAGGATCAGCTTCGCTTCATATTTATCGCAGAGAGCGCGGAGTGCCGGGATGTCGGCAGTCTCAAGCTGCGGGTTGTTCGGCACCTCGGTGAACACGCCGGCGATTGTGCCCGATACCAGCAGTCGCTCGACGGCAGCGAGGTTGCGGACATCGGAAACGAAATGGTGCTTCGCATCACGCGCCTTCTCAAACAGACGTGTGGAATCGACGTAGAGCCAGCCGAGCTGGATCCAGGCCGAACGGCCTCGCGGACGCTGCACGGCGTCGACGGCCGCGATGGCCGCGTCGACCGCGTTCATGCCGGAGGTGGCGACGAGGATATTATCGACGCCCACACCGGAGAGCAACGGCGCGAGGACTGCACGAATCGTCCGCAACGCGTCGGCCCCATCGGTATGAGCAGCGCCAGCAAGCCAAGCTTCGGCTTGGCGCGAAGAAATCAACGTGCCTGTGTGCTGGACCATCTTCGCGAGCCGCACGGCGGCAGCGCCAGCCGGCGTCGCAGCCAGACACCAATCACCGACATGATCAACGGAGGTGAGTGTAGTGCCGGCATGTTCGGCTAGGCGGCGGGCACTCGCCTCGGAGACTAGCGGGAAAAGTTCGCCAGAGCGACCGAGCCGGCGGGCGGCTTCCTCTGCGGCCCGCGTGACGAGCGCGTTACGGACGAAGCGCGGATAACCAGCACGCAGGAGTTTCCAGACGCGCTCTTCCTTACGCTCGTAGCTCTCGACGTCGGCAAGGGTCGGCAAGCAGACGACCGTCGCATGCGGCGAGTCGGGCACGGTAGCGCCCAGCGCTGGCGAAAGAATCGGCACGATCAGAGACCTTCGGCTGGCTGCTCATTTTGCAGGATCTGCTCGAGCGTCTGCCGTCGACGAATGAGCGAGAACTTGCCGTCACGGCGTAACAGGACTTCCGGCGCCTCGGGGAAGGAATTATAATTCTTGGTGCTCATGCCTGCGCAATACGCGCCGGCTCCGCCGATGACGCAAAGGTCGCCGGCAGTGGCTTCAGGCAATGTGCGAGCAGCAAGGGTCTCTGGCTCGCCAGGGGCACAGCTGATCAGGTCGCCGGATTCGCAGCAGTGGCCGACGATCACGTAAGCGCGCGTCGCGCCAGTGTCCTTGTTCGGATAGAGATATACCGGATGCTGTGAGCCGTAGAGAGAAGGGCGCAAGATTTCGGTCATACCGGAGTCCAGCTTCAGGAACTCACGGGCGCCGGTGGAGACGATGTCCTGGACACGGGAAAGCACGGCACCGGCGTTGGCGACGAGGAATGTGCCCGGCTCGATCTCGAGGCGCAGTTTGCGTCCATCAGTGGAGGCGAACTTCTCGAAGGCCACCTTGACCGGCGCGCCGACGACCTGCGGGTCGGTGCCCTTCTCGGCTGCCACGCGCGCGACCTTGTAGCCGCCGCCGAGGTTAAGGGTCTGCACGGACGGGAAACGGCTGACGAGCGCGAGGCTCGCCGCGGAGACTTCCTGCCAGACGACAGGGTCGCTGCCGGAGCCGATATGGGTATGGATGCGGACGACCTTCAGGCCGTACTGCTTCACGATGGCATGGGCCTGATCGACCCACTCATGCCAGATACCGAAGGAGGAGTCAGGACCGCCGACGTTGGTCTTGCCCGTACCACCCGAACCGCGGCCAGGATTGAAGCGCAGGCCAACCTCGTGGCCAGGGAGCGCCTTGCCGATCCGCTCCAACTGGAGGAGGGAGCAGGCGTTCACGTGCACTCCCTTATTAAGGAGAGCGGGGAAATCCTCCGGGAGCTCCTGGGAGGAGAGTGAGATGCGGTCGGCCGAGACTCCGGCAAACATGGCACGCCGGACTTCCCAGCCCGAGCTGGCGTCGAAATGCAGCCCCTTGTTGGCGAAGACCTTTAGGACCGAAGCGTTCGGGCAGGCCTTCATGGCGAAGCGGACCGTTACGCCAAACGCGTTCGGGAAGGCCAGCATGGCGTCGGCCTGGGCCTCGAGGGTGGCCTGATCATAGACATAGCAGGGGGTGCCATGGGCCGCGGCAATCTGGCGGGCCGAATCAGGAAGAAGGAAGCGGTGATTTTCCACGGGAGTGTCTCGGGCGGACTGTGTCAGGCCCGCCCTTCCCTTCCAGCCTTTTTGCGGACGTATGACACCGCTTGCCTCCCCTCCCCTCGCCCCTTGGGATGACCTTGGCTTACGCCTTCTTATGTCCGCCACCGAGACCATCGTCGCCGCCGCGACACCCGCCGGACGTTCGGCCCTGGCGATTGTGCGCGTCGACGGACCCCTCGCCGCGGTCATCGCGCACGCTGCGCTTAACCGGAAGACCCCGCTCACTGAGAAGACCTCAACGCTCGGAATCTGGCGCAACCAGGAAGGAGACGCCATCGACCAAGTCGTCGTGGTGCTCTGGCATACTGGCCGCTCCTTCACCGGCAACGACTCGCTCGAAATCACCTGCCACGGCAATCCGCTGCTCGTTCGTCGCATCACCGAAGATTGCCTCGCGCGGGGCGGCCGTCTCGCCGAGCCGGGCGAGTTCACGCGCCGCTCCTACCTCGCGGGGCGCATCGACCTCACCCAGGCCGAAGCCGTCGCCGACCTGATCCACGCCAGCTCCGAACGCGCGCTCGCCTCCGCCCGCCGCATGCTCGCCGGCGAACTCGGCCGGCATGTCGCCCGCTGGACTGACCGCACGCTCCAGATCCTCGCCGAACTCGAGGCCCACATTGACTTCCCGGAGGAAGACCTGCCGCCAGAGGACCCGCGCGGCCCTGCGGCCCGCTTGATCGAAATCGCGTCAGAACTTTCTGGATACGCTCGTACCGCGAAGCATGACGGCGCCCTACGCGCCGGGCTACGCGTCGCCGTCGTCGGCGCGCCCAACGCGGGCAAGTCGAGCCTGCTCAACGCGCTGGCGGGGGCCGATCGTGCGATCGTCAGCCCGGAAGCCGGGACCACGCGCGACTACCTCGAGGCGCCGGTTGCGGGGCTACCGCTGGCCGTCACTGCGATTGATACCGCTGGATTGCGCGACGGTGGCTCGACGCTCGAGAACCTCGGCATGGCCCGCTCGCTCGAGCAGGCGCGGGGCGCACATCTCTTGCTACTAGTCGTCGACGCTTCGGCGGAGCCCCCTGCCCTGCCCGCCGATCTCGTCGCGCTGCTCGACCCCGCCCGCACACTCATCGTCGCCAATAAGTCAGACCTGGCCGCACATCCCGCTCAGAAGAATTTCCTGCCGCAGATCGCGAAACTTTCCGCCTGTCTCCTGGACGGACGCGACGCCGAGGCGCTACGCGCGAAGCTTGGTGAGTTCCTGGTCGCCAAGGAGATCGCCCCAGGAGCCGAAGACCTCGTGGTCAGCGTCCGCCATGCCGAGGCCTTAGCCCGAGCGGCGACCGCCCTTTCCGAAGCCGCCGGCCACCTCAAAGCCCCCATCCAGACCGAGCTCGCGGCCGCCCAAGGCCGGGTCGCCCTGGACGCCCTGGGGGAAATCGTCGGTCGCATCGATAATGAGCGTATGCTGGACAAGCTCTTCGCTTCCTTCTGCATAGGTAAGTGATTCCCTCCGGTGAGGGACCGCCTATGCGACCTCACAAACAAATCCGCCTCGGGCCTGACCGCCCCTATGACGTCATCGTCTGCGGGGCCGGCCATGCCGGCGTGGAAGCCGCCCTAGCGGCCGCCCGCATGGGGGTCGATGTCCTGCTCCTGACGGGCAACGTGGACACCATCGCCCAGATGAGTTGCAACCCCGCTATCGGGGGGCAGGCCAAGGGACACATCGTCCGGGAGATTGATGCCCTTGGAGGCGAAATGGGACTGACCGCCGACGTGACTGGCATCCAGTTCCGTCTCCTTAACTCGTCCAAGGGACCAGCCGTCCAGGCCCCCCGAGCCCAGTGCGATAAGAAAGCCTACCAGTTCCGAATGAAGCACCTCTGCGAGCTGCAGGACGGACTCACCATCTTCCAGTCCCAGGTCACCGGGCTCATCTTTAAGAACGGCGCCGTGGTCGGGGTGCAGACCAACCTCGATCTCGACTTCCACGCCAAAACTGTGGTCGTCACCACCGGCACTTTCTTACGCGGCCTTATGCATATTGGGGCGAATAAAACGGAGGGTGGTCGCTTAGGTGATTTTAGTGCTAAGTCATTGTCAGCTAGTTTCTTAGAGGCTGGCATCGAGCTCCAAAGACTCAAGACCGGCACCCCTCCGCGCATCCTGGGAAGGTCCATTGATTTCAGCAAATGTGAAGAGCAGCCGGGCGACGCCTCCCCCACCCTGTTTGCCTTCCACGACACCCGCCAGGAGGGCGATTTGTTCCACGTGGAACAAGCTGGCGAGCGCCTCCCTGGATGGACCCCGGGCAGCGATCAGGTATCCTGTTGGATGACTGAGGCGACCTGTGCCACCGGCAAGATTGTCCAAGAGAACCTCCACCTCTCTCCTCTCTATGGAGGAGAAATCACCGGTGTTGGCCCGCGCTACTGCCCTTCCATTGAGGACAAGTTCGTCAAGTTCTCGGATAAGGACACCCACAAGCTCTACTTGGAACCCGAGGGTCGGAATACCGACGAGTGGTATATCAACGGACTTTCGACCTCCCTGCCCTTTGCCGTCCAGCTCCAGATGCTGGCTTCGGTCCCTGGATTAGAAAAAGCTGTCATGCTGCGGCCTGCCTATGCCGTGGAATACGATTTCGCACCCCCAACCCAGCTCTACCCCACCTTGGAGTCCAAAAAGGTCGAGGGCCTGTTCTTTGCCGGCCAGATCAATGGAACGTCTGGATATGAAGAAGCCGGCGCCCAAGGCCTGGTTGCCGGGGTTAATGCCGCCTGTAAGGTCAAGGGCCAGACTCCCATGGTCATTGGCCGCGATGAAGCCTATATTGGGGTCCTGATCGATGATCTGGTGACCAAAGGCACCCAGGAGCCTTACCGCATGTTCACCAGCCGGGCTGAATTCCGTCTCTTATTTAACCACGGCAGCGCTGAATTACGCCTTAAGGACAAAATCTCTGAGTTCGGCCTGGTTCCGGCAGAACGCTTAGGCCGCATCCAAGCTAAGGCTGAAAAAGTCGCCCATTGGATCGAATACCTGGAAAAGCTGGCCATCCCGGGCGGAATCGCTGGCGACGTCATCCGCCGTAACTGGGATTCAACTCCCAAGGATCTGCCTCCAACATTCCTGGCCGAAGCCCCTGAAGTTCAGGCTGAAGTCATGTATCGGGTCAAATACCGCGGCTATTTAGAGCGCGAAACGCGCAACGCGCGTAAGCTGCACGATCTGGACTCGTTTAAGGTGCCTGAAGGCTTTGATTTCTTAAAAGCCTACGGCTTGCGGATTGAAGCCCGCCAGAAGCTCCAATCTATCCAGCCTAAGACCTTGGGCCAAGCCAGCCGAATCAGCGGGGTCAACCCAGCGGACGTCTCACTGCTAATGGTTCTTTTCCGGGCGAAGTAATCCCAAGCACAAGGGGTAGAGCAGGGGGGTGTTCCACGTGGAACACCCCTATGTAAAGATTGTGGCCGCACGGTGTGACGGTCGTGTTTCTTAACTACATAACTTGTTTATGATGAATAGTTTATGTATTTTAAAAGGCACCGTAACACATCCGCCATGTTTGTCACCTAACACTGGCGCTTCGTTTGGCGGGGCCTTTATGTAATGACGCACCCATGGACGCCGAACATCTCAAGCGCATCCTGATCGTCGACGACGAGTCCGACGTGACGGAACTATTGGACTACAAGTTCAAGCAAGCCGGCTACGCCATCCGTACGCTGAACGACCCGCTCCGCGCCATCGGCCTGGCCCGCGACTTCCGCCCAGACCTAATCATCCTCGACGTGATGATGCCTGAGCTCACGGGCGTGCAGTTGCTACGCATGGTCCGTGCCGACGCACTCCTCCAAGACACTCCGGTGATTTTCCTCACGGCGAAGGGCGAGACGGTGGATAAGGTCAAGGGCCTCGAGTCCGGCGCCGACGACTATGTGACGAAGCCTTTCGACACGCGCGAACTGATGCTAAGAGCCCAGGCGCTGCTGCGTCGCGCGAAGTCTGCCGCCGCCAAACCTTCGACGCGTCTCGCCGCCGGCGCACTGATGCTCGACATAGAACGCCACGAGGTGACGGCCACCGGCAAGATTGTCGAACTGACGGCCACCGAATTCAAGCTCCTGCGTCTGCTCCTCGAGCGGAAGGGCAGGGTGCAATCGCGCGAAGAACTCCTCGCCGACGTCTGGAACTATTCGCCCGACCTCGAGACCCGCACGGTCGACACACACGTCCGCCGCCTGCGTGAGAAGCTCGGCCCGGCTGGTGACGTGATTGATACGGTGCGCGGCGTCGGTTATCGCGTGAACGGCTGAACCGCTTTGCGCTCGCGCGTCTGGCCTGGCCGGACAGCATCCTTCGCAGATGTCCTGGCTCCCCTGGTTGCTCATGCTTGCGCTCGTCGTCGCCGCCGTGTGGTGCTTCGCCGAGATCTCCGGCCATGTGCGCTGGGCGCGCCGCGCATTACTCGCGGACGGCGGCGCACCGCGGCCGCAAGGTTGGCTCGTACGCAAGCTGCGGCTAGAAGAACTCTTTGTCGCCATCGAACGTCGCGCCGCCAACGAAGGTGAGATCCGCGCGGCCGCAGCACGCCGAATCGAAGCACTGTTGGCACCGCTGACCGATGCAGTGCTCGTCGTCGACGCGCAGGATCGCCTCCGCCTCGCCAATCCTGCCGCGGCCGCGTTGTTTGGGCTTTCCGAGAAAGATGGCGGCGGCTCGATCGTGCCGCTCGTCCGCAGCGCAGACTTCATCGAACTGGTCCGCCGCGTCCGCGCCGAGGGCGGCGCCCGCTCCATGATCCTCCTTAACCGAGCGCCGTTGTCGGATGTCTGGATCCAGGCGGCCGGCGCCCGCACCGATCCGGACGCCTTCGGCGAAGACGCGGCTATTTTCGTTCTGGCGGATGTGACGGCGCTGAAGCGCCTTCAGGCAATGGAACGCGACTTCGTCACGAACGTCTCGCATGACCTGCGTACGCCCGTGACAATCCTGCGTGGCTACGCCGAGACGCTCGCCGAAGACCAGGCGACCATGACGCCGGAAGACCGCGCGCGCTTCACCCAGAAGATCGTGAGCTCGGTTGGCAGGCTGCAAGGCCTGGTTGAAGGGCTCCTGGCCCTCGCGAGCCTGGAATCCTCTCAGGACGTCCGCCGCGAGCCTGGGGCGCTGCATATCGCGGCGCGCGAAGTGGCGGAAGAATTCTCCGCCCGCTGTAAGGCCGCAGGCGTGAAATTAGAACTGCAGTTGGAAGCCGCCGATGGCGGGGCCGCCGACCCAGTCCAGGCGCGACGCCTGGTCCAAAACCTGATCGACAACGCCTTGGCCCATGCCGCCGGGATGAGCCGCCTGCTTATCTCCACACGCGACACCCTCAGCGGGGTCGAACTGAGCGTGGAGGATGACGGGGCAGGGGTGACGCCGGCGGATCTCCCGCGACTATTCGACCGATTCTACCGGACCGACAAATCCCGCCGAGCTGGGGGAAGCGGCCTGGGCCTGAGCATCGTCCGTCAGGTCGCGGAATTACATGGGGGCTCGGCCACGGCGGAACCTGTCCGACCCAAAGGCTTGCGGATTACGGTGACTCTCCCGGCGGTCGGGTAGGGTTTAAAATGAAAAACCCGCCGGTTATCGGCGGGTTTTTGCTCCATTTTTAAAGTGGAGCGCGCGACTGGACTTGAACCAGCAACAGCCACCTTGGCAAGGTGGTACTCTACCATTGAGCTACGCGCGCGTTGGACGGGGAGCAGACCAAACGCCCTAACGAGTGTCAAGCCTTTGGAGGTACCTCGTCCGGGCGAGCTGAGGCGCGGGGTATAGCCCCTGCTTTTCGAGCATCGCGGCCACTTCGTCGGAAAAGAGCCACCGAAGGGCAGGGCGAAGTGCGGGAATCCTGTCGCGCCGTACAAACATGACCAAAGGGGCCTGTAACGGGTAATCCCCATTGTGGACATTGTTCTCATCGGGGCCGTAGGCCGTAGAAGACCGACCGGGGCGTCCGTCCGACACCATGAGCACCTTGCCGCGGCCGGTAGGAGGCCGAGGCATCAGGAGAAGGCTACCGGCACGTGAGGCCAGCAGGTCTACTGCAAGATCAGGCTCAACGCGCAGACGTACTTCGGAGCGGAAAGCACTCCCGCCGAGAGCAATACCCTGGAAAATCTCCAGCACCATGGTGCCCGAAGGCGAGCAGACAGCCGCCGTGATCAACTCGGAGCGCGCCCCTGGGTCGAGGTCATTCCAGTTCTGCGCCGTGGCCCGAGCATCTCGAGAAAATGCATTCGCCAGATTCTCAAGGCTAATCTGTTCTGCGCGGTTGGTCCCATGCGTCGCTACCACGACGACGGCGCTCGCCAGCCGAAATTCTTCGAGGCCAATCCTTCCAGTCACGATGGGTGTGACATCACGTTCACGCATCATGAGCACCGCGGCAGAGGCGCGGCCTTCAATGAAGTCTTTCCGGCCAGGAAGAGTGCCGGCGAAATCGGCGGAAGACATTCCTCCAGCCCTTTCGATGCCGCGCGCGATGGGACCAGAAAGTAAGTCGGCGCCGACGAAGTCAGCGGCCGAAAGTACCGCGCAGGAAAGGAAGAAAGCGATGAGCCTCACGCGGACTCGGGGCCGGGATCAAGTTCCGGCCATTGCAAGAGTTTGCGATGGAGCGTACGACGCGAGATTCCCATCAGTTCGGCGGCGCGTGTGCGATTTCCCGTGGCGGCAGCCAAGGCCTGCTTCAGGAGCTGCTTCTCGTTTTGTTCGCGATCAAGGATATTACCACCGGCAGAGGGCAGGGCGGAAACCGCAACAGTGGTGGCCGCCGGTTGCGAAAACCGCGGGTCGAGGTCGGATGCGCCGACGTTCTTACCCGAGCGGAGGACGGCGAGGTTCTCGCAGGCATTGCGGAGTTCGCGGATGTTGCCTGGCCAAGGGTAACGGACGAGCACCGCCAGCGCTTCGGGCGATAGCTTCGCTGGCGCGACCGAGTTCTCCTTGGCGAAGCGATCGAGGTAATGTGAAAGAAGGAGCGGGACGTCATCCTGACGCTCACGCAGGGGGGGCAGACGCAAAGGCACAACCGAGAGGCGGTAGAACAAGTCTTCGCGGAACTTACCCTCCTTGACCATCTGCTGAAGGTCGCGGTTGGTGGCGCAGACGAGGCGTAGGTCAAGGGCGATCGGGCGATGCGAACCCAGCCTCTCGACGGAACGCGTCTCAAGGAAACGCAGGAGCTTCACCTGGGTGGTGGCGTCGATCTCGCCGATTTCATCGAGAAAGAGGGTGCCTCCGTCGGCCGATTCGAAACGTCCCACGCGCCGTTCGTTCGCACCGGTAAACGCTCCTTTCTCGTGGCCGAATAATTCCGACTCGAGCAGGTTAGCAGGGATGGCGGCGCAGTGCACCGCCATGAAAGGTCCCTTGGAACGCTGGCTTGCCTGATGAATCATCTGGGCGAAGAGCTCCTTGCCCGTGCCGGTCTCGCCAAGCAGCAGGATCGTCGCGTTCGAGGATGCGACCGACCGGACCTGTTCGATGGAACGTTGCAGCGCGGCGGACGAACCGACGACCTCGCCAAGGGAGAATTTGCGGTCAAGCCGCGCCTTGAGGGTGACGACCTCCTTCTCGGTCGTGCGAGCCTTCAGCCCACGGTCGAGGACGAGCTCCACTTGACGAAGGTCGACGGGCTTCTGGAAGAACCAATAGGCGCCAAGGCTCATCGCCTTCACGGCGGTATCCACGTCACCATACGCCGTCATCATGATGCAGACGGGTTGGTTGGGTAGCTTGAGCGCACGGTCGATGACCGCCATGCCGTCTTCGCCAGCCATACGTAAATCGGTCAGTACCGCATCCGGGGGCACATCCTGCATGAGGCGCGCCGCTTCTACGGCGTCTTTAGCGACGAAGGTCTCATAGCGATCTTCCAAAGCGGCTCGGAGGCCGTCGCGGATGTTCTTCTCGTCATCGACGATGAGGACCGTGGGTTTCATAAATTAAGCTTCCGGGGAGGCTTGATGGTTGGCTGCGCCCCAGGTGCGGGCAGCTTTTTCAGCCAAGACGAGGCGCGCGCGGTCGACTTCCGCGAGACGTGCCTTGAGGTTCGCGTTGGAAATGCGCGCCAAGTCGTCGAGGTCGCAGAGATACGCGCCGTCGAGGCCTTGGACGCCGGCGGCGAAATTACGAGGCACGCCAAGGTCGACGAGGAGGAGCGGCCGGCCGGAGCGCCGGCCGGCAATCTCACGAAGCGTGACGGCGTCGAGCAAGGCGCGCTCAACCGTCGCGCAGCCCACGATGACGTCGTGTGCGTGTGCCTGACGCAGGGCGTCGGCGAGCGTCAGGGAAGATCCCGAGAACTCCTCAGCCAATATACGAGCGTTCTCAAAAGTGCGGGATGCAACGGAGACCTGAGAGGCGCCCCGAGAAACGAGTGCCTGAACCACCTGTCGGCCAACATCACCCGTACCGAGCACGAGCACACGAGCGTCGGCAAGCGAGCCGAAGACCCGCATCGCAAGTTCGACGGCGACGTTGCCAAGACTCACCTGTCCCTGAGAAATGCCGGTGTTGGTTCGCGCCCAGGCCCCAGCCTGAAAGGCTCGCTGGAAGACGCGGTTGAGTATCGGGCCAGTCATGCCGCGAGCAAGCGCGTCGGCGTAGGCGTCCTTCACTTGACCAGCGATCTCGACCTCACCGACCATCTGCGATTCGAGACCCGAGACAACGGAGAAAAGATGTTCGACGGCCTGCAGGCCTGGTACCGGACGGAGATGCTGATCAAGCGCGGGCGCGGGCGCACCAGTGGCCTTGAGTAAAGCGCTACGGAGGTGCAGAGCGGCGGCTTCATCCCCAACGGCGTACGCCTCGAGACGATTGCAAGTAGCAAGCAGGACCGCTTCGGCAAGGCCGGCCTCGCGGGCGGTCGCATAGAAGACTTCGGCGCCGCCGGCAGGGACCGTGAACGCGGCGCGCTCGTCTAGGCCGGCGGTCCGGTGTGTGGCGCTAAGCGCTACCAAGTTGCGTGGACGTTCGCTCATCGGGATGAGGGGAGCGAAAGATAAAGCGCGACCACGGCCGGAATAGCGGCAAGTAACGAAGCGCGGGCGAAGGAAGCGCCGGGAAGGCGCTGCCGTCGACGTTGGAGGAGTATCCAGCCGCAAGCTAACCAAGTGATGAGGGCCGCGATGAGTTTCGGCACGGCGACGGCGGCGTGATCACGCTGCGCCAAGTCGGTCGCGCCAATGACCAGGGAGAGCCCAAGGAGCCAGACGGCCGCGCCCATGAGCTGTGCGCCGATACGATCGAGCGGAACAAGCGCGGGAAGCAAAGCGTAGATGCCGCCGAACTGCTGACGCGCCAAGGCGCGGTCCTGCAGAAGATAGGCAGCCGAGTTGAGCGCCTGTGCGCCGAGCACGCAGTAGGCAAGGATCGCGGCACCGACGTGCATTGCGATGAGCGGCTTGCCAACAGTGGAGAGCGGATGCACGACACCCCCGAGAAAGCCTGACGCGACGAGACACAAGCCAGTGGTGCCTGCGATGGCCCAGGTCGGCAGGCGATGGTTGAAGGTGACGTCGAGAAAGAGCGAAAGTCCTGACACGCCCCAGGCGATGGACAGCAACACCTCAGCCGAGCCATTGATGGGGAGCGAATGTGAGCGCAGCCCCTCGTAGGCCAGCATGGTCGTCAGCAGGACCCAGCCCCCGCGGAGCAACCAGAGGCCAGAGGCCTGTATTTTTACGGAAGCGGCCTTTGACGCCAAGCCATCCAGTATTGCGGCCGTCAAAAAGACCGAAGCACAACCCAGCAGACAGTCCCGGGAAAGGGGATGGGCGGCGAGTTCGGCAGCCAGGGAAAACATAGAGAGAGATAAGGGTAGGTGTGACATTTTGGCAAACCCTCAAGCCGTCCTGTTTTCTTGCGGTGGCGGGCAGGGGAACTAGGTTGAGTTCCCTTATGGCCCACGACCTCTACGATTTAACCCAGCACCCGCCCCGCAGCCCCCGCGTCCGTCTTGGCGGTTTTGTCATCCTCCCCCGGATGATCGACAAGGCCCGCGCCACCAAAGCCGGTAAAAATGGGGAATATAACTATGGTTGCCCGCTAGATGCCAATGTCCTGGACTTCCTGGGAGTGGAAGCAGGCGCACTTAAGACGCAGATTGACAATGGCTTAGGAGATGGAGAACTCCTAGTTTGGCTATTGGCGAATGCCAAAAAGCCCCGTTCAGCTCAGGAAATCGCTGCTTTCAGCGCCTTTCATGAGCACCGAGCCCCTAGCTCGCCTGGGAGCCGCACTAAGATGAGTGAATACCAGTCTTCGACCCCGGCTGGAGCCAAGCGTGACGACATCATCACCTGGTTTGACGTGCTCGATCTGGATGATCACCAGAGCTTCGGCGGCAAGGTCTAAGCCGTGGCTAAGGCCGGTCAGCCGCGGCGAGTCCTGCTCGTCTGTATGGGTAACATTTGCCGCTCTCCGACGGCCGAGGCGGTTCTCCGCGTCAAGGCTAAGCAGGCCGGACTCGCCATCGCGTTCGATTCGGCCGGGACGGAAAACTATCACATCGGCGATCCACCTGACCCTCGCTCAATTCGTCACGCGAAAGCGCGGGGTTACGACCTTGCGTCGCTACGCGCACGACAGGTGCATGCCGATGACTTCCATGCCTTCGACCTCATCCTCGCCGCAGACGAACTGAATCTGCGCGAACTCCAACGCCGCTGCCCACCTGAACATCATGGGCGCCTGCGTTTATTCCTGGATGATGTCGCGTTGCCCGACCCCTATTACGGCGAAAGCGACGGTTTTGAAAAAGTGTTGGATTTAGTCGAAAAACAAGCGGTTTTGCTGCTATCCCGATGGTCTTGTCCGAACTGAGTGATTGCCGAGACCGCACGGGCGGCGTTGGATGATGGAACCGATGTATCAAGTGAACTTCAGCGACCAGGCGATGCGTGAGCTCGCGAAGCTGCCCACCTTGGAGCAGATGGAAGTCGTCGAGGCGTTCACGTCACTCACCGCGGAAGAAATACTACGCGGCAGCTCTGAACTCGGCACAGTAAGACGCGGCGGACACACTTATCACCGGTTGCGTGTCGGTGAGTTCCGGATTTATTTCGAAGCGAGCGAAGGATCGCTGATGGCCAATTACGTGCTGCATAAACACACGTACGCCGATTTCGCCTTCCGTTCCCGCCTGCCTTTCCCCGAAGATGAAGCCCGCATCGAACAAGAAGGTGGCTTCTGGAAATACCTCGACGAACCCCCCAAGTCCTAATCGTGACCACAACTCCCCCCGGAAAACCTCAGTATTCCACGCCTGAAGAGGCTGCGCGCATCTACCTGCTGCCCAACCTTTTCACGGCCGGCAACATGCTCTGCGGCTTCCTTGCCATCAAGAACTGTATTGAGGCGCGCTTCACCACGCTGAGCGCCGAAGGCCGAGCGGATCACTATAATATGGCAGTCTGGTTCATCCTTTTCGCCTGCGTCTGCGACCTGTTTGATGGCCGGGTCGCCCGGGCGACCAAGCGTGAATCCCTTTTTGGTGCCGAGTTCGACTCTATCGCAGATACGGTATCCTTTGGCGTCGCGCCGGCCTTAATGGCCTGCTTCCTGGTGATTAAGCCCGAGGCCACGGATAATGTCCAGTTGGTCACATGGCTGCTGGCATTCATTTATCTCCTCTGCGCAGGCGTGCGGCTTGCTCGTTTCAATGTTCTCACCAACCCATTGGTACCTGGTAATGAAAAGCGGGCCGCGGGTGGGGATTTCGTCGGCCTTCCGTCACCCGCCGCCGCTGGAATGATTGCTTCCCTGGTCCTTGTGTTATCCAAAATCATGGAAGCTAAGGATCAGAAAAACCCTTTTGAAGAAGCGGTCCAAGCTTGGTCTTGGAGCCTGCTGCCTTTGATGCTGATCATCTCCTTCCTGATGGTAAGTAACGTACGCTTCCCTAGTTTTAAGAAGCTGGATTGGACAGCACGGGCACGCACCCGCGGCTTTATTTTAATCATCATCATTGGCGCGGTAGTCTTCCGCTACCCCCAGTATTCCTTCCCGGCAATCTTCCTGGGTTACATTAGCTACAGTATCTTCCGTCACGTCTTCCTCCTTAAAAAGAGCGAGATGGACCCTGCGCCTGATGACGATGATGAGCCGGTGTCCAAGGTGTGAATAGAGGGTGAAGGATTGGTTTGTCTGCCTTGATGTGAACAACCGAGGACTTATTCACCACGGAAACACAGTCGCTCTAGCCTCCAATAAGACCACACATCAGTGGTTTGTGGAACTGTACACGGGATTCCGAGACCTACTGATGCTACTGGTATTTATAAATGAAGAGTAACTAGATACAGAGAGTCCCGGTATGTCGGCAATGAGGGGTTGCCTCACCCCCTGCCTATCCTCAATTCTTCGGTCATCATGAAGTTCAAGGTTAACCGAAATCACTTTTTCAACGGCCTCTCCAGCGTGACCAACGTCGTCGGTAATCGCGCCACGATGCCGATCCTCCAAAACGTGCTGATCGAAGCCGAAGGCGATACCGTTACCCTAACCACAACCAACCTCGATCTCGGCATCTGCTGCCGAATCAAAGCATCAGTTTCCTCCCCAGGCCGCATCACCCTCCCGGTGAAGAAACTCGTCCCAATCATCCGCGCCCTTTCGAGCAGCGACACCATCGTTGAACTCACCGGCAAGGATCGCGTGAAAATCACATCGGGAAGTTCTGTGTTCCAGATCGCCGGCCTCCCCGCCGATCAGTTCCCACCCATTTCCAATTTCGCCGGACAGCCAACCATCTCCATCAATCAAGATGATTTGGGAGATATGCTCCGCAAGGTGAGCTACGCGCAGTCCTCTGACGAGAACCGCTACATCCTCAACGGTGTCTTTTTCGAATTTGCCGAAGGAAAACTCACCGTAGTGGCCACCGACGGTCGACGTCTCGCGAAATGCGAACGCAAAATCGCCGGCAGCGATAAGGCGCTCGCTCTGATTTTGCCTGCCCGAACAATCATCGAGTTAATGCGTCTGCTCAAGGCTGGCGGAGAAGCCCACGTCTCACACAATGAACGCCAAGTCGGCTTCACCATCGACATCCCAAAGAACGAGGAAGGCCTCGTAGACCGCATCCAGCTGGTCTCCAAGGTCGTTGAAGGCAACTATCCCAACTACCGCCAAGTGATCCCCAAAGACGCCGGCTCAAAGGTCCGACTTGAGCGCGAGAAGCTATTGGAGAGCGTCAACCGTGCAGCCCTCATGACCGACGATCGTAATAACACGATCCGCATGACAGTCTCGAAGAAGTCCCAGAATCTGGAAATCTCGGCCAAGTCTGATAGCGGCGAAGCCCACGAGCCGATTGCGATTAAGTATGAAGGTCCGGAAGTGAATATTGCCTTCAACCCGCAGTACATCATCGATCCGCTGAAGGCGTTGACCGAGGACGAAATCGACTTCGAATTTAAGGACGAGATGTCCCCAGGTGTGATCCGCGGCCTCAAGGATGATTTCCTATGTGTCGTGATGCCGCAGCGGATTTCCTAAAGGTCTAGGCGATCACAGGCCGGGCTCGGCGCAGTCAGGGAGGGACTTAATCCGCTCAAGGATACGACGTGACGCTTCGATGGAGCGATCCGGATAATCCCGCCCTGGGTCGTAGTCTGCCGGCTGCATAGCTTTGCCGAAGCGAACACGAATGCGTGCAGAGCCTACCGGGAAGTTAGCGCCTCGCGGGAGTACGTCGCGCGCGCCGCGGATGTGAATCGGCACAACGGGCACGCCTGACTTGCAAGCTAGGAGCCCGGCGCCGGCCTTAGGGGCGGTGATGACTCCGTCGTGGCTGCGCGTGCCTTCAGGAAAAATCAGGAGGCCTTCATCGGCACCGAGAGCCGCCAGAGCCGCCCGGATGGCGCCGATGTCAGCCTCGCCGCGGTCGACAGGGATAGAATGACAAGCCCGAATGACGAAGCCGAAGACTGGATTATCAAACAGTGAGCGTCGCGCGATGAAGGAGATTTCACGAGGTAGGCAGGAGCCAATTAGGGGCGGGTCCAGCATGCTTTGGTGGTTGGACGCAAAGAGACACGCGCCGGCCGGGACGTTTTCCCAACCTTCAACTTCGAGCGTAGAAAATACTTCGATGAACGAGCGAGCGCCGTGGTAGACGGCCTTGTAGATCAGGTTCTTCGAATCGAGAATCATCGGGGCAGGGCGGCCACCTTGATGTATTCGCCGATCTCTGCCACCACCTCTTGGAGCGATTTGTGCGTGTTGTCCAAGCGATGGGCGCCGGCCGGGCAAATCATCGGGGCGGTCTTACGCGTGGCATCGAGGTGATCGCGCTGCGATACTTGGTCAAACTGTCCTTCGGCGGCGCGGCGTTGTGCGCGGGCATCGGCGTCAGCCTCGAGAAAGATCCGGACTTCAGCGTCGGGAAGGACGACGGAGCCGATGTCGCGTCCTTCCATAACCACGCCCGCGAAGCCCTGGTCGCTTGCCAGCTTCACCTGCGACCGCTGGTACTCTAGGAGGAATGTGCGGACGGAGGGCAGGGCGGCGATTTTCGAGACGGCGGCGTTGACCTCCGGTGTGCGCAGGTCGGCGTCGTCGGGTAATTCGCCTCCCAGGGTAAGGGCAGAGCTTCGTGCACCTTGGCGCACGATGATACGCGAGCCGATGCGCAGCTTACCGAGCGCGGCCTTCACGGATGCAGGATCATCGGCGGAGGCGCCGGCCAACAGTAACGCGCGCGTCAGACTGCGATAATGCGCGCCGGTGTCGACGTGTAGCAGGCCGTGCAACAGCGCGAGGCGGCGGCTAGTGCTCGATTTGCCGGACGCGGCTCCTCCGTCGACGGAGACGCGGACGAAATTGGTGCGGAGGGCTTCGAGCGCCTTGAAGAAATGAGGGAAGGTCTTGCCGGTACAGGCCGGATCTTCGATGGCAATCCACGGGCGCCCGTCGCCGAAGAGGTCGAAGCTGCCGAGGATGCCGAAGCTCATCGCCATGCGATGGTCCTCGTAGGTGTGGATCTTTACTGGGCCGTCGGAGGCGGCGCGACGGAGCGCCGCCTTGCTTGGGAAAATGGTCAGAGACGAAAGCGTCTCATCGGTGCGGAGCTCGGCGGCGGTCGGCGTAATCTTGATGCCGAGACGTTCTAGTTCCGTGGCCATCGCGAGCACGCGGTCGGTCTCTTGCTTACGCGTGTGGGCGATGCCGCGGATTTTAACGGGGCCGTCGGCCAGGGTGGCGATGGTCGCGAGCGTGAGGAACGTGTCGGAGAAGGCGTTGAAATCGAAATCTCCACCGCGGATGGCGGACCATGATTCGGTGATGAGCGTACCGTTCGCCGGCTTGAGCGTGGCGCCGCAGGCGGTGGCGACCTTGGCGAAGGCAGTATCACCTTGCAGCCCACCGTCGGCGTAGCCTTCGATGCGGACCGAGGCGCGATGGCCTGTGACCGCGGGAAGTGCGATGAAGTAGCTCGCGGCGGTCGCGTCGGGTTCGATCGCATACGTTGGCTGCGCCGCGTAGGCACCGGATATCGGGCAAGTCCAGCTGCCATCCGCAAGGCGTTCGAGTGGCCGGCCGAACTGGCCGCACATGCGAGCGGTCATCTCGACGAATGGCTCGGAGACCGTTGACCCTTTCATACTGACCGAGGCGCCAGCGGAGAGGGGGAGTACCATCAGCAAGGCGGATAGGAGTTGCGAAGAGGCCGAAGCGTCGACTTCGAGACGTCCCAGCTTTCCCGTGGTGTGTAAAGAAAACGGGAAGCCGGTAGCAGGCGTGCCGTCAGCTTGGAGTGCGCGGCAACCGGCGGCGGTCAGCGCGTCGAGCAGGCCGCGCATCGGGCGGGCACGCATGGCTTCATCGCCGTCCAGCTCGTAACATCCGTTTGGCGCGAGTGCGAGGAAGGCCGTGAGGAAACGTGCGGCAGTGCCGGCATTACCGACATGAATTTTGGCGCGGTCGTTCGGGATGCGCCCGCCAAGGCCGGCGATGCGAATCGTGCAGGAGGCTTCATCCGCGGTGACCTCGAAGCCGAGCGATTGAAGTGCCGCAATGAGGATGCGCGTGTCGCGGCTGAAGAGCGCACCAGTGAAGAGCGTGCTCCCATCAGCCAATGCAGCCAGGATCAGTGCACGGTTAGTGATGCTCTTCGATCCAGGTACTTGGGCCACGCCGCGGGCGGGTGTCTGGAAAGGGCGGATGACGAGCGTCTGACTCATTCGGTCCGGTCGAGGTTCTGACGGGCGATGCTGGCCTCGGCGAGCAGGCGTCGAAGGGTAGGGATATCGTTGGCTTCGATGGCGGCGCGGAGTTCCGCGGCGCGACGTTCGACGGCGAGCAGGCCGGCGGACGTATGGCGAGCGTTGGCGAGCATGATGCCCACCCAGAGGTTTTCTTCGCCGGCGGCGATGCGCGTAGAGTCGCGCAGGCCGGCGCCGACGGCGAAGCGACGGAAGCCGGGCTGATCCATCACGGCGAGCATGAGCGCGGAAGCAGCCGCATGTGGGACATGGCTAATCGAGGCGACGATCTCGTCGTGTTTGGCGGCGTCGGTCTCGTGCAAGACCGACCCCAGCTCCTTCCAGAAGAGGCGGACGGCGGCCAGGGCCTTGGGGTCCTCGGCGCTGGTCGGGGTGAGGAAGCAGACGCGTCCTTCGAAGAGGTTGGCAGCAGCGTGGGCGGCTCCGGCTTTTTCGCCCCCGGCCATCGGATGGGCTCCAATGAAAGGATTCGCTGCCGGCAGACGGCGGGCGGCGAGGAGAATCGCGCCTTTGACGCTGCCCGCATCCGTCACGACGGCGCCTGGGTCTAGTCCAGGGGTGATCGCGAGGAAGGTTTCTTCGGCCATGTCGACCGGCGTCGTCACGACCACCAGATCCGCACCCTTCACGCACGACGCCGGATTATCGAAGACTTCAGCGACACCAAACGCCCGAAGGGTGGTGCGGGAATTTTCAGACCTTGACCAGCAGGCGAGCGAACCGGCCAGGCCCCGGCGCGCCGCCGCAAGGAGGATTGAGCCGCCGATGAGGCCGGCGCCGACGACGGCGATGCGCTTGAATTGAGCCATTTCCAATATTGAAGGTATGACTTTGATGAACCAGAGTGACGAACTATTAAAGCAAACAAACCGCTGGCGACGAAGTTGGCGGCCCTGACATGACCCAAGGCCCCCCGAACCCCAAGAACGACTTTGCCGCCGCCCCCCGCCCCATTCGCGGAAAGGCGTACTGGCAAGAGCTTTGGCTGAAGGTCCGGATTGCGGTGTTGGTAGCGGTGTTGGTGACGCTCGGGATTGCCAGCCTGCTGCTTTATACTGCCGACCGCCGTAGCACGCGCCAATCGGATCATCTGGTCACGCCCGAACAAGTGGAAGCACTTCGCCTGCGATCCATGCAACTCGAAGCGTCTTTCGAGAAAATCCGTCAGGAAAGGTTCGAGCTCAAGGAGGCTGATATCGCTCTCTTGGAGGAGGCGCTGCGTATTCAGGAAGAATACATCGATGCCCGGCAGGCGGTCGGCACGGACAATGCTCGGCAGCAATCGCTGCGTCGCCGCCTCCATCTTATTCGCGGCGAAAATCTAAGGCATGAATCCAACCAAGCGGAGGAGTCGGCATTGGCTTTGGCGAAGACCGACGAAGCCGCGGCGATTCCCTTGCTACGAAGGGCGGTCGAGTGCGAGCTGGAGATTGAGACCAAATGGGGTTTCTCTGGACTGGCCGAACCCGGACGGCGTGCCCGCCTTGAGACGCGCCTTCGGCGGCTCGAGTCCGCCCCCCTCTGGCTTAAGGGTCGTTTTCTTGAGGCGGAGGGAGAGAAACTTTTTTCGCAAGGGAGGTTCAGCGAAGCCGCCGCAAAGTTCGACCAAGCCATTGTTTGCGAGACCGACTTTCTTGCGCTCTATCGCGACGTACGGGACACCGAGTTCGGTCGGTCGGACAAGCTGGCCGAGCGGCGCGAGACCGCGATGAGCGGAGAATCTTGGAACGCCGTTCGCGCGCATCGGGCACTGGCCGAGTCCGCCGAAAAATCCGGCGATTGGCCGGCGGCGACACAATCTTGGCAGGCGGCGGTGGAGGCTTTCGCGAAGCTGCTGACCGATTACCCCAAGAGCAGTTTTGCCGACCGGACGCAGGAGGCCACCATCGCTATCCGGCTTAACTTCGCCCGTTTCCACGATGACGTCGCATCACTTCGCCGCCAGGCCGAAGCACTACGTGTCGCCCTACGGGCGCGCCAAGTCGACGAGGCGGTGCGTCTAGCGGACAGCCTCGTGGGCGAAGCCCGGCGGCTAGCCGAAGCCAATACTGGCGCCTTCCTCGAGGGCGACGACGAGCGCAGGGAGCTTGAATACCTCGCCGCCAATACCGCCGTTATTCGTAGTGTCCTTCCTGTGATCGACCAGAAATTAAGACCCTTACCGGCTAGCACAGTGCGTATCTTTAGCACAGAAATCCCCCAAGGACTCTATGCATCAATCACGGGGGCTAATCCCAGCTCCACGCGCCGGGAAGCGAATCCGGTCGAGTCAGTGACCTATGCCGAAGCCGAGGCTTTCGCCATTCGGCTCGGCTGGATCTTGGGGGCTAAGGCAAGGCTGCCTTCGATCGCCGAATTCACGGACGCGGTCGGGGACCTGACCAAGCCGGACCAGGCTTGGACCTCCGAGAATACCGATGGCATCTCGGTTCATATCGTGGGGAGCTCCGCCCCTAACGCCCTTGGGATCCACGACTTGGTCGGCAATGTTGAAGAATGGGCTCTCGCTGGGTCGGAAGAGCCCCGTGCACCGGTCCTGGGCGGCAGCATCACAACCCCCCTCGGCAAGGTCCTTCCGAGCCGTTCGGTCTTTAAGCGGGAGAAAAGCCGGACCTTGGGATTTCGCATCGTTATTGAATAAAAGCCAGAGGCTCTGATTATAAAGCCTCCCCATGGCTGCCCCGGTCAATCGTCTCCAGCGCTTCGCGTTCTTCTTCGCGACTTATGGGGCTCTCGCGACCCTTTCGCTCTGGTTCGCCTACGAACTTCGATTTAGCGGTGGGGCGGAGATGACAAAAGCCGATAAGCAGTTCTTCGAAACGTTTCTGCATCAACAAAGGTTATGGGCGTTGGTCTGGCTCGTGCCGTTGAAAGTTCTGCTTTTGGGCGCCTTTGGTCAGTTCCGTGGCGTCTTTTATTATTTTCGCCTGCCTGACGCCCTTAAGATGGGATTCGCATTGGCTACGGCCACGGTACTGGCGCTGCTCATGCCTATGCTGAGCGGTGGCGTCGGCGCGGAGTATGCAGTCGGCATTCCCCGCGGCGTCACCTTAGTGGATTTTAACCTCTCGCTGGTCCTGTTCATGGGCTTCCGTGTCACGATCCGTTCTTTGCGCGAACGGTTCTGGACCAAGGGCCAGGCCACCAAGGGCGTGGTGGAACGTATCGCGATTGTCGGCGCCGGTCAGGTCGGGGCGCAGCTCGCCTCGGAGCTCATGAGTCGCCGCGGCCATGGTATCGAGCCGGTGTGCTTCTTGGACGATGATGTCGCCAAGCATAACCTACATATCCATGGCGTACCGGTCATTGGAGCACCGGAGCGCATGCCCGAGCTCGCCGAGAAATATGGCGTCACGGAAATCATCCTCGCCTTGCCCGCCTCGGCGGTGCGCCGCATCCGCGAGGTGAGCACGCTCGCATCCGCCAGCAACCTGCGCGTCCTCGTGGTGCCTTCCATGGCCGAGCTTGCCGGCGGCCGCGTCCGCGCGAGCGATATCCGCCCGATTTCTGTCGAGGATATCTTGGGTCGTGAGCCGGCCAAGCTCGACGACAATGCCATCGATGCCATGGTGAATGGCCGTACGGTGCTTGTTACGGGCGCCGGCGGCAGCATCGGCTCCGAGCTCTGCCGCCAGATTGCCGCGCGTTCGCCGGCTCGCCTCATCATGCTCGATCAGTGTGAGGTGCTCCTCTATCAGGCCGAACAGGAACTCATTGCCGCGGGCGCCGGCGTGCTCATCACGCCTGTCGTTGGTGATGTCACGGACCCTGACCGCATGCGCGACGTGTTCGTTCGCTTCAAGCCCGAGCTCGTCCTGCATGCCGCCGCGCACAAGCACGTGCCAATGATGGAGTCCCAGCCTTCGGAGGCCCTGAAGAACAATGTGCTCGGCACCGAGGTCGTCGCGCGTCTCGCCGCAGAGTACGGGGCGGCCAAGTTCATTCTCATCTCATCGGACAAAGCGATCAATCCGACTAACGTCATGGGAGCCACCAAGCGGCTCGCCGAACGCGTCGTTCGCAAGATGCAAATTCAGTCTGGGGGAAAGACCAGCTTCTTGGCGGTACGATTCGGCAACGTCCTCGGATCCTCTGGGTCAGTCATCCCGATCTTCCGTCGCCAGATCGCCGCGGGCGGCCCCGTCACGGTGACGCACCCAGACGTGAAGCGATACTTCATGACCATCCCTGAGGCGGTCGGACTCGTGCTGCAGAGCGCCACACTAGGAAGCGGCGGAGATATCCTGGTCCTCGAGATGGGCCAGCCCTTGAAGA
>CANCHK010000024.1 GCA_947377865.1 Opitutia bacterium
TCCTCGGCGGCCTGACCACTGGCGGCCTCGGCGCCACCGATATCGGCAACAAGAAGGCCATCGGCGGGATTTCCCGTGAGTTCTATACCGCCATCGCGAAGTACTACGCCGACGACGCCAAGTGGATCCATCAGACCCGCGAGGCCTACTTCGCCAAGCGCCCCCACGGCAACGCGGCCGACGAAGGCACGATGTGGACCTTCGAACCGCACGTGGCCTCCGCAGTCTACGACCAGATGCTCAAGGCCGCCGGCGACAAGGTGACCGTGGTCTACGGTGAACGCCTCGACCTGAAGAAAGGCGTGATCAAGGACGGCACGCGTGTTGTGAAGATCGTCATGGAGAGCGGCCGCGAGTTCTCGGGTAAGGTCTTCATCGACGCGACCTATGAAGGCGACCTAATGGCCAAGGCGGGCGTCAGCTATCACGTCGGTCGCGAGGCCAACGCGACCTACGGCGAGACGCTCAACGGGGTCCAGGTCGGCCACGCGAAGTCCCACCAGTTCAAGGTCAACGTCGACCCCTACGTCAAGAAGGGCGACCCCACCAGCGGACTGCTGCCGGGCATCGAGAAGGAGATCCCTGGTCCCGACGGCGCCGGCGACCGCAAGGTCCAGGCCTATAACTTCCGCATGTGCACGACCGACGTCCCGGAGAACCGCCGCGACTGGGAGAAGCCCGCGAACTACGACGAACGCTGGTACGAGCTCGCCCTCCGCAACGTCGAGGCCGGAGAAGACCGCAACTCTTGGGCCCCGACGCCGATGCCCAACCGCAAGACCGATACGAACAACAACTTCGCGATCAGCACCGACTTCATCGGCCAGAACTGGGATTACGCCGAAGCCGACTACGCCACCCGGGCCAAGATCTGGCAGGCCCACGAGGACTGGCAGAAGGGGCTGATGTGGACCTACGCTTATCACCCGCGCGTACCGGAGAAGATGCGACTCGCCTTCCAGAAGCTCGGCCTCGCCAAGGATGAGTTCAAGGACAATGGCAACTGGCCCCGCCAGCTCTACGTCCGCGAGGCCCGCCGCATGGTCTCCGACTACGTGATGTCCGAGAAGAACTGCCGCCGCGTCGAGGTCATCGACGATTCCGTCG
This sequence comes from Opitutia bacterium, assembly GCA_947377865.1. GTDB lineage: Bacteria > Verrucomicrobiota > Verrucomicrobiia > Opitutales > UBA953 > UBA953. The sequence goes on from CANCHK010000024.1 coordinate 1,108, forward strand.
GCATGGGCGCCTACAACATGGACTCGCACCACATCCAGCGCTTCGTGACCATGGAAGGCTTCGTGCGCAACGAGGGCGACGTCCAGGTCGGCACCAAGCCCTACCCGGTCAGCTACCGCAGCCTCCGCCCGAAGGCCTCCGAATGCATGAATCTCCTCGTGCCCGTCTGCCTGAGCGCCAGCCACATCGCATACGGTTCGATCCGCATGGAGCCCGTCTTCATGGTGCTCGGCCAGTCCGCCGCCACCGCCGCCGGCCTCGCCATCGAAGGAAATACTTCCGTCCAGGCCATCGATGTCGGTGCGCTCAAGGAACGCCTCCTCGCCAGCGGGCAGATGCTCGATTTCGTGACGACGACCCCAGCGGCTGGTACCGGCCGCGGCACTGGCAAGGCGAAGCTCGCCGGCATCATCGTCGATGACAACGAAGCCGCGCTCAAAGGCTTCGAGACGACCGGCTCAACCTCCGCTGGCTTCGTCGGCGAGGGCTATCGCCACGATGGCAATACCGAGAAAGGCGCGATGACGGCGCGCTTCATCGCCGCCCTGCCCGCCGCCGGCTCTTACCGCGTCGCCGTCTCGTACAGCATCAACGCCAATCGCGCCACGAACGTCCCCGTCACGATCCATCACGCCAACGGCGAGACCAAGGCCCTCGTGAATCAGAAGCTCAAGCCGAGCGACGGCCTCTTCCATGTCGTCGGCACCTTTGACTTCGCCGCCGGTAAAGACAGTTGGGTCGAGATCGGCAACGCCGATACCGATGGGCACGTGATCGTCGACGCAGTGCAGTGGCTGCCCGTGAAGCGCTGAGAATCCTCACCCTGTCAATTGACGGAAATTGGGGCATGCGCGTCAGACTTACGCATAGCAAAGCATGATTGTCCGTAAATAATACCGACTCGCATCCCAATGAAGCCGTTCATCTCCCTCACGCTATTGCTCTCTTCGTTGCTTCCGCTTCTGGCGGCGGAAACGAAGAAGCCCAACGTGCTGTTCATCATAGCTGACGACCTCGGCTACGGCGAGCTGGCTTGCTATGGCGGCAACGGCATCCCGACGCCGAACATCGACCGGCTCATCGCCAAGGGCGCCCGCTTCACCGATGGCTATGTCACGGCCCCTTTCTGCGCCGCTTCTCGTGCCGCGCTGCTGACCGGCCGTTATCAGACGAGCTTTGGTTTTGAATTCAACCCGATCGGCAGCAAGAACCTGCAGCCAGGCATCGGTCTCCCCGTCGGCATCCCCACCGTCGCCGACCGTCTGCGTTCAGCAGGCTACCGCACGGGCCTCGTCGGCAAATGGCACCTAGGCGGCACCGCCCCATTCCACCCGCAGCAGCGAGGCTTTGATGAGTTCTTCGGCTTCCTCCATGAGGGCCACTACTTCGAGCCCGAACCCGGCAAGGGCAACACGACCTGGCTACGTCGAAAGAGCCTGCCCGACGGCGCCATGGGCCGCTGGACCTCGCCGGATGGCCGCTTGATCCTGAGCGACCACCTCAAATCCGACGAACCCGAATACAACAAGGACAACCCCATTCTCCGCGGTAACGCAGTCGTCAACGAACCAAGCAATCTCACGGATGCTTTTACGCGTGAGGCGATGGACTTCTTCGACCGCTCGAAGGATAAACCTTTCTTCCTCTATCTCGCCTATAACGCCGTCCATAGCCCGATGCAGGGAACCGACGCCCACATGGCTCGCTTCAAGGATATTCCTGACGTGCATCGCAGGGTCTTCGCCGCGATGCTCACGCACCTCGACGAATCCGTGGGTAAACTCATGGCCAAGCTCGACGCCAATGGGCAGACCGAGAACACCCTCATCGTCTTCCTGAGCGACAACGGCGGCCCCACGCGCGAGCTTACCTCCAGTAATCTTCCGTTGCGCGGTGAAAAAGGTCAGCTGCTCGAAGGGGGAATTCGGGTGCCCTATGCGGTGACATGGCCCGGCGTGACGAAACCAGGATCGATCATCAAGACTCCCGTCATCGCCACCGATCTCACCGCGATGGCCCTCGCCGCCGCCGGTGTCACAACGCCCACCGATGCCGACGGCAAAGACATGCGCGACTTGCTTGTGAATCCTGACGTCGGACCACTCCACGAGACGCTCTACTGGCGTGTCGGCAAGAACGCCGCCCTGCGCGCCGGAAAATGGAAGCTTTTCCGAGCAGGCGCCCGCTGGGAGCTCTACGACCTCGAAACCGACCCCTCCGAGAGCAAGGACCTCGCCGCGAATAACAAGGAGCTGACCAAGACCTTGATTGAGCGATGGGAGACCTGGAGCGAGATGCAGGCCGAACCCCTCTGGCGTTAAGCCTTTTGACAACCCTGAACGCACGGGGTAAGCCTCACCTACCCCATGCGTTACGCCCTGCTCATTTCTTGGCTGTGTTTCATCCTTTCCGCCCAAGCAGCCAGCCAACCTAACATCGTCTTCCTGCTCATCGATGACTTGGGCTACGCCGACTGCGGCTTCAACGGCGGCACGGAAATCAAGACGCCGAACATCGACCGACTCGCCAAGAGCGGGACGATCATCGAGAGCCACTACGTCCAGCCCGTCTGCTCGCCGACCCGCTCCACCTTGCTGACCGGGCGCTACCCGACGCATACCGGCGTCTATACCATCGTCTCACCCGGGGCGCCTTGGGGCCTTCCGCTCGCCGAACGCACCTTGGCCGACGCCCTCCGCTCGGCCGGGTATCACACCTCGCTCACGGGCAAGTGGCACCTCGGCGAATTCGAGAAAGCCTATCAGCCGAATGCACGCGGCTTCGACCGGCAGTATGGCCACTTCTTCGGCATGCTCGACTACTACACCCATGAGCGGATGAACAAGCTCGACTGGTATCGCAACGGCGAGCCGCTCAAGGAAGAAGGATATACGACGCACCTGATTACGGCCGAAGCCTGCAAGGTCATCGCCGCGACTGAGCGCGACAAGCCGCTCTTCCTCTACGTACCCTTCAACGGCGTGCACGCCCCCTTCCAAGTCCCGGATAACTACCTCAAACCCTACGCGCACCTGAAAGGCAATCGTCAGAAGCTTGCTGGCATGCTCGCCGCGGTCGACGAAGCCATCGGCAAGATCGAGGAGTCGCTCCGGAAGTCCGGCCGCTTGGAGAACACGCTCATCGTCTTCTCCAGCGACAACGGCGGCCCTCCGCCCGGCGACAACACCCCGCTCCGTGACTTCAAAGGCACGATCTACGAAGGCGGCACCCGCGCCGCGGCGTTCGCCACCTGGCCTGGCCACATTCCCGCGGACCAACGCGTACGCCAGCCGATGCACATGGTCGACTGGTATCCGACGCTCATCATGCTAGCCGGCGGCTCCCTCGAACAGAAGCTGCCGCTCGACGGACTGGATATCTGGCCGATGCTGACGAAAGGCGCCGCCTCTCCGCACGATGCGATACTCTCCGTCTCCACCCAAGGCCCGGCCCGTGCCGCGGTCCGCATGGGCGACTGGAAACTCCTCGTGAGCGGTAACGCCGATGCCGACGGCGGCGAGGACGACGGCGCCGCCAAAGCGAAGAAAAAAGGCAAGGCCGCCGGAAAGTATGAACCGGTCGCGCTGTACAACCTCATCGAAGACCCCTCCGAGAGCAAGAACCTCGCCAGCGTCCAACCCGAACGCGTCAAAGCCATGCGCGCCCGCCTCGCCCAATTGCTCAAGGACGCCGCGCCCTCCGGCGCTGATATTTCCAAAAAGTAAAAACATGAAATCCTCCCTCACCCTCACCTTGGCCTGCCTCTGCGCTTCGCTCGCGGCGGCCGAGACCAAGCCCAATGTGATCTTCATCCTCGCCGACGATATCGGCTACGGGGACTTCGGCTGCTACGGAGCCACGAAGATCCGCACTCCCAACGCCGATAAGCTCGCTTCGCAAGGCCTGCGCTTCACCGACGCCCATGCGCCCTCGGCGGTCTGCACGCCAACCCGCTATGCCTTCATGACCGGGGAATACGCCTGGCGTAAACAAGGCACGGGCATCCTGCCCGGTATCGCCGGCCTCATCATCGAACCGGGACGCACCACGGTCCCCTCCCTACTTAAGCGCGCCGGCTACGAGACGGCGGTGATCGGCAAATGGCACCTCGGCCTAGGCAAGACCCCGACGGACTATAACACGGAGATCATACCCGGCCCGCTGGAAGTAGGGTTCGACTACTCTTGGATCATCCCAGCCACGGGCGACCGCACCCCCTGCGTCTGGGTCGAGAACCATCGCGTCGTGAACCTCGACCCTGCCGACCCCATCAAGCTCGATTACAGCGTCCAACGCGGCGAACCCCGCTCCTTCGTCAGCGGCGTCCCCCGCATCGGCGAGCAGCTCGGAGGCAAAGCCGCGCTCTGGAAAGATGACATGATCGCCGACGTGCTTGCCGAAAAGAGCATCAAGTTCATCGAGGATAATAAATCCAAGCCGTTCTTCCTCTATCTCGCCACGCATGACATCCACGTGCCCCGTGTCCCGAATTCGCGCTTCCGTGGCACCAGCGACGCCGGCATTCGCGGAGACTCTGTTCACTCGTTCGACTGGACGCTCGGCCGCGTGCTCGATGCTCTCGATCGTCTCAAGCTAACGGACAACACCTTGGTGATTGTCACCAGCGATAACGGCGGCGTCCTCGACACCAACGGCCCCACCGACAACGTCAACAGCGGCGACGAAAAGACCAACAACGGCCACGCCCACAATGGCGTCCTCCGCGGCAACAAGGGTTCGGCCTACGAAGGCGGCACCCGCGTGCCCTTCATCGCCCGCTGGCCGGGACATATCCAACCTGGAACCTCCGGTGCCCTGATTTCGCATATCGACATGCTCTCGACCCTCGCGAGCCTCACTCAGCAGAAACTGGCCGAAGCCGATGCGCCCGACAGCCAGGATGTTCTGGGAGCATTGATCGAAGGCAAAGCCGGCCGGACTAACTTGGTCGAACACGGCAATGTCCTCGCCCTCCGCTCGGGTGACTGGAAGTACCTCGTCGTCGGCCCCGGAGCCGGCAAGAAGAACCAAGAAAAGGCCAAGGCTAAGGGCACCCGAAAACCCGAACTCTACGACCTCAGCAAAGACCTCAGCGAGACGACCAACGTCGCCGATAAAAACCCGGAAGTCGTCGCCAAGATGGCCAAGCTCTTGGCGGATATTCAAGCCAAGGGCGGCAGTCGCTGAACCGTGCGCCTTTCCTTCCTAGGCTTCTTCCTACTCGGCCTGGTCGCGCCGCTCTGGTCTGACCAGTCGCGACCCAACATCATCTTTCTACTGATTGATGATATGGGCTGGGGTGACTTCTCCTGCTTCGGGAACACGGAAGCGAAGACGCCGAATATCGACCGGATGGCGGCGGAAGGCCTGCGCTTCTCCCAGTTCTACGTCAACTCGCCCATTTGCTCCCCTTCCCGTTGCGCCTTCGTGACGGGCCAATACCCGCAACGCTGGCGCATTAACTCCTTCCTGGATAACCGCGCCGAGAATACCCGTCGGGGTTGCGCCCAGTGGCTCGACCTAAAGGCCCCGACTCTGGCACGCACCCTCAAGGAGGTCGGCTATGCGACTGGCCATTTCGGCAAATGGCACCTCGGCGGCCAACGCGACGTCGACGATGCCCCCGCGATCACAGCCTACGGCTACGACGCCTCGCTCACGAACTTCGAAGGCATGGGGCCGAAGCTCCTCCCGCTCACGTTAAAGCCTGGCGATAAAGAGCCGAAAAAGATCTGGGCCGACGCCGAACGACTCGGCGGACCGGTGACGTGGATGAATCGCACGGAAATCACGACTGGCTATACCGATGCTGCTTTGAAGTTCATCGACCAGGCCGCGGCTAAGCAGCAGCCATTCTATGTCGATGTCTGGCCCGACGACGTCCACAGCCCCTACTTCCCTCCGCTGGAAAAATGGTCACCCGAGAAACATCAGATTTACCTGGCCGTCCTGGAGGAGATGGACCGACAGCTCGGCCGACTCTTTGAGCGCATCCGTTCCGACGCCACCTTGCGCGATAACACGGTCTTCGTCATTTGCTCCGATAATGGACCCGAACCGGGCGCCGGCAGCTCCGGTCCATTCCGCGGCAAGAAATCGCAGCTCTTCGAAGGCGGTATCCGTTCCTCGCTCGTCGTCTGGTCACCCGGTCGAATGGAGAAAGCCGTGGTCGGCACGCTCGACGCCACCTCGGTCTTCGCCGCGATGGACATGGCGCCCACGATCGCGCATATCGCTGGCGCAAAATCCCCAGAAGGCCTCGACGGCGCCGACCTCTCCGCCACGCTGCTTGGCCGCACGCCCGCCTCGCACCCGGGCCCGATCTTCTGGCGACGTCCGCCGGAAAAGAAGACTTGGTTGCCCGCCCTCGCCGTCCCTCAACCCGACCTCGCGGTGCGCGATGGCGATTGGAAGCTGCTCTGCGAATACGACGGTTCCAAGCCCTTGCTCTATGATCTGGCCAAAGACGCCGGGGAGACGACTAACCTTGCCGCCAAAGAACCCGCCGTCACCGAACGCCTGACGGCTGCGGTGCTGGCCTGGCACCGCTCCCTGCCCGCCGACAACGGCCCAGCGCTAGGCGCCGAACCGCCCAAGGGTGGTGCGAAGAAGAAAAAGAAGTGACGCCTACTTAGCGGCCTTGGCCTGCTCGCGGGCCAAGCCGTCGAGGTAAGCGAAGTCGGGACGAGTCATCCCCATCTTCCGTGCGAGCCAAAGATAGGCTGACTTCAAGGAGTCCCAAGAAGGCTGATGGCCGGAGTGGTGGTCATACATCTCGACGGAGTCTTCCTTGCCGTAGAGCCGGTGCACCTTGCTTGCCTCGGCGAGATAGGGCCAGCTGGCGGCCTGGCTGTCATATTGTCCGGCGATGAGGAAGAACTCCGTCGGCGCGGCGCAGGCGAGCAGTTGTTCGTGCGAAAGGCCTTCGGCCCGCATCGCCTTCAGCTTGCTTCCGAAATACCAGGCGTCGCCCCAGTTGGTCGCATCCCAGCCGATGCCGAAATCGCTGGCGACGACCGCCTTGAAACGCGTATCCAAGCAGCCGGCGTAAAAGGCCATCTTGCCGCCGAGGGAATGCCCCATGATCGCGATGCGCTCGGGATCCACGTCCTCAGCTTCGCTCAGGACCCTGCCTGCCAGCCGCGTGTCGGCGGTCAGCTTGCCCATGCCGGTCCACTGCGGGTGCTGCTTCGCAAGCTTCTCGGCGGCGTCACGCCACACGCCCATGCCGCCTTTGGCCGCGGCCTGCTCAGCCGGCGTGAGCAAGTTGAACGGATAGGCTTCGACCGCGGCGACGACATAACCCTGCTGGACGAGGTGCAAGCCGAAGGCGGCGGAGTTACGCTCCGCGCCCAGCCTCTTCTTTGTCTTGAGGTCATAGCCGCATACGCGGTCGGGATCGTAGAACGGCACCAAGACCCCGGCCGTCCGGTCCTTGAGATGAAGCGGGACCATGAGCAGGATGCGCTGCCACGAATCCGGTCCCGTCCGCTGACGAAGGAGCACGCCCTTGAACTCGGGCGTGAAGAAAATCTCCACCGGTTCCGCGTGGTAGGACGAAAGCACCTTCGGGTCAGCCTTGCCCGGCGACCCCAAAGCCTTCTCCCAGCGTGCCACCAAGGCTTCCCGCTTGGCCTCCCATTCGCTCAACCCATCTCCTGGCGCCAGCAAGGCCTTCGGAGATTCGGCCGCCGCGAGGCCGGCAACCGTCAGCAGGAAAATGAGGGCGCCGGGTCTCATCTGAAGCCATTATCGGGTAGCCTCGCATCCAACTCAACCCGGAACCTCGGCCTGCTAATTGCTCGCAACCCCGGCCGGTCTAGAGTGTCTTACTGTCATCCGGACGCACCCCGCCGGGAGATCCCTTAGCCCCATGCTTCGTTTTTCGACCGCCACCCTGCTCGCGCTCGCGACCTCTCCGCTCTTAGCCGTCGACTTCAACCAGGAAGTCCGCCCGATCCTCGCCCAGCATTGCTTCGCCTGCCACGGCATGGACGAGCATTCCCGCAAGGCGAAGCTGCGCCTCGACCTTCCCGAATCCGCCCACGGCAAAGGCAAGTCGGGCGAACTCGCCATCGTCGCCGGCCAGCCGGACAAGAGCGAACTCGTCCGCCGCATCTTCTCGCATGACAACGACGAGCTGATGCCGCCGCCGGAATCCAAGAAGCCGATGTCGGACAAGGAAAAGGCCGTGCTCCGCGCCTGGGTCGCCGAAGGCGGCAAATATCAGGCGCACTGGGCCTTCACCGCGCCGAAGCAGGCAGCCCTGCCGCAGAACGGCGTCCACCCGATCGACGCGTTCATCCGCACCCGCCTCGCCCAGGCAGGCCTGAAGCCTTCGCCTGAGGCCGATCGCTACGTGCTCGTGCGGCGTGTCACCCTGGACCTCACCGGCGTCCCGCCTACGCCGGAAGAAGCCGATGCCTTCGCGAACGACAAATCTGCCGACGCCTACGAGAAGCTGGTCGACCGCCTGCTCGCTTCGCCCCGTTACGGTGAGCGCTGGGCACGTCGCTGGCTGGATCTCGCCCGCTATGCCGACACCAATGGCTTCGAGAAAGACCGTCCGCGCCAAATCTGGCCCTACCGCGACTGGGTCGTGAAGGCCTTGAACGAGGACCTGCCCTACGATCAGTTCAGCATCAAGCAGCTCGCCGGCGACCTCCTGCCAGGCGCCACGACGGAGGATCTTATCGCCACAGGCTTCCATCGCAACTCGATGCTCAACGAAGAAGGCGGGGCGGATCCGAACGAATACCGTTTCTACGCCATGGTCGACCGCGTCGGCGTCACCGGCGCCACTTGGATGGGCCTGACCCTCAACTGCGCCCAATGCCATACGCACAAGTACGACCCGATCCTGCATACGGACTACTACTCGGTGATGGCATTGCTCAACAACGCCGACGAGCCGACCTACAGCATCCCGCCCCTCGACCTCGAAGCCAAGCAAGCTGACCATGCCCGCCGCGTCCGCGCCGCGGAAGAATCCCTCGAAGGGAAGTTCCCGGGCGGCGCCGCGGCCGTCGAGAAGCGCTTCGGGGAATGGCTGAACGAAGAAAGCCAGCGCGCCTCGAAGTGGGAGACGCTTCGCCCGAGCAAAATGAAGAGCACGATGCCGACGCTCGACGTGCAGCCGGATGGCTTCATCCTCGGCGGCGGTGACATCTCGAAGAGCGATGTCTACGACCTGGCTTTTGACCAGGCCATCAAGGGCGCCGTCGCCATCCGCATCGAGGTCGCGCCGCACCCTCTTCTGCCGAACGACGGACCCGGCCTCACGAATTACGAAGGCCCGCTCGGCGGCTTCTTCCTCAGCGAATTCCAGGCCTGGCAAGGCGAGCGACGCCTGACGTTCGACGACGCCACCGCGACCAACGACGAAGAAGAAGATCGCATCAGCGACGCCGCCGTGGCGAAGCCCGCGACCAAGGTCGCCGCGAAGGCTCCGGCGAAAGTCGCCCCGAAGAACGCCAAGCGCGCCGCCAAGGCCGCCGCCATCCGCAAGAAGAACAACGCCGCCGCCGCGCTCGACGGCGAGATGTCCAGCGGCTGGCAGGTCCTCGGCGGCCTCGGCCAGAACCACGCCGCAGTCTTCCACTTCGACAAGCCGACCGACCTCTCGGCGGGCTGGGCCATCAAGATGCTGTTCGAAAAGCACTACGCGTGCCCGCTCGGACACTTCCGCGTCTCCGTGACCACCGACCCGCAAGCCACCGCCACGGGACACCCCGCCGAAATCGAAGCCATGCTTGCCGGCGCCGCACCTCACGATCAGGCCAAGCTCCGCCAGCGTTTCCTCGAGACCGCACCCGAACTCGCCGTCCACACCAAGGCGCTCACCACCCTGCGCAAGCAGGTCCCGCGTGGTCAGCCCACGCTCGTGATGCGCGAACGTCCGGAAACCCACCCGCGTCCGACCTTCCTCCACCACCGCGGCGAATACCTCAGCCCCAAGCAAGAAGTCCCGCCCGCCGTACCGGCCTTCCTTCCCGCCCTGCCCAAGGACGCTCCGGCCAACCGCCTGACCTTCGCCCGCTGGCTCTTCGCTCCGGAGAACCCGCTCACGGCACGCGTCGCGGTGAATCGCCAGTGGCAGGCGTTCTTCGGCCGCGGTTTCGTACGCCTTCTCGAAGACTTCGGCTACCAGAGCCAGCCGCCTACGCACCCCGAGCTGCTCGACTGGCTGGCCGTCGAATTCGTGAAGTCAGGCTGGTCGATGAAGAAGCTCCATCGTCTCATCGTCACCAGCGCCACCTATCGCCAATCCTCCGTCGTCACGCCCGAGCTCGCCGAGAAGGATCGCGAGAATCTCCTGCTCGCCCGTGGCAGCCGCTTCCGCCTCGACGCCGAGATCGTCCGCGACGGCGCCCTGAGCGCCGCCGGCCTGCTCTCCACCAAGATGGGCGGACCGGGCGTCTACCCGCCACAGCCGGCGAGCGTGACCAGCGAGGGTACCTACGGACGCATCGAATGGAAGCCCAGCGAAGGCGAGGACCGCTACCGCCGATCGCTCTACACCTTCATCAAGCGCACGGCCCCGTTCGCGATGGCCACGACCTTCGATGCGCCCACCGGTGAATCCTGCATCGCGCGCCGCGACGTCTCGAACAGCCCGCTCCAGGCGTTGACGCTGCTGAACGACGAGATGTTCATGGAAGCCGCGCGCGCCCTCGGCACAAAGACCCTCGCTGCCGCCGCGGATGACGACGGGCGCATCGCTTTCGTGCTCCGCCGTTGCGTGACCCGCCCACCCGCGCCCGACGAAATCGCCACCATGAAAGCTTTCGTGGACGCGCAGCGCGCCCGCAAGGTCGCCGACAAGGACATCTGGACCGCCGTCGCCCGCGCCGCCCTCAACCTGGACGAAAGCATTACGCATCCCTGAAGAGAAGATGATAGATCGCAGATGACAGACCGACAACAAACAAACCGAACAAACTCCCTCATAAGCCTCACGCCATCTGTCATCTGTCATCTGCCATCTGTCATCGTCCATCTTCCATCCTTCATCCCTCTTCCGCCATGCCTCCCCGCCCTAACATCACCCGACGCCACTTCTTCCAGGACTGCGGCGTCGGCGTCGGCAAGATCGCCCTCGCCTCCCTCATCGCCGATGGCGCCATGGGCCAGCTCGCGGCCGCCGGCTCCGGCATGCGCTCGGGCCTGCCCCACCACGCGCCGAAGGCCAAGGCCGTCATCCACCTGTTCATGGCTGGCGCGCCGTCGCAGCTCGAACTATTCGACAACAAGCCCGAGCTTTCGAAGCTCGAAGGCAAGCCGCTGCCGCCGTCGATCATCAACGGCCAGCGCTATGCCTTCATCCGTCCCGACGCCGCCGTGCTCGGTCCGCGCTATAAGTTCGCCCGCCATGGCCAGTCGGGCACCGAGCTCTCCGAGATGCTTCCGCATCTGGCCACGGTCGTCGACGACATCGCGGTGGTGAAGTCCTGCCGCACGACGCAGTTCAACCACGCCCCGGCGCAGATCTTCATGAACACGGGCTTCTCCCAGCCCGGCCGACCCAGCATGGGTTCATGGATCACCTACGGGCTTGGCTCGGAAGCCAAAGATCTTCCCGCCTTCGTCGTGATGAGCACCGGATCCGGTATTAGCGGCGGCGCCGCCTGCTGGAGCAGCGGCTTCCTTCCGAGCAGCTACACGGGCACTCGTTTCCGCAACGCGGGCGACGCCATCCTGAACACGAGCACCCCGGCCGGCATCGATCCGGGCACCCAGAAGGATACCATCGCCCTCATCAACGCGATGAACGACCGCCGCCTCCGCCTCGACGGCGACAGCGAGATCGCCACACGCATCGCAAACTATGAGATGGCCTACCGCCTGCAATCCTCGGCGCCGGACCTGATGGACCTCTCATCCGAGAGCAAGGAGACCCTCGAGCTCTACGGCTGCGACCCCAAGGTGCCCTCCTTCGCCCGCGCCTGCCTGCTCGCCCGACGCATGATCGAACGCGGCGTCCGCTTCATCAACATCTACAACGAAGGCTGGGATGCGCATAGCGACGTCGCCGGCAACGTGAAGAACAACTGCGCCAAGACCGACAAGGCCTCTGCCGCGCTCATCAAAGACCTCAAACGTCGCGGCCTGCTCGACAGCACGCTCGTCGTCTGGGGCGGAGAGTTCGGCCGCACCCCGATGGTCGAGGCCAGCGTTTCGCTCGGTCGCAGCCAAGGGCGCGACCACCACCCGCAGGCCTTCTCGATGTGGATGGCCGGCGGCGGCATCAAGGGCGGACAGACAATCGGCCAGACCGACGAGATGGGCTTCAACATCGTCAAGGATGAGGTTCGCGTGCCAGACCTGCAGGCGACCATCCTGCATTGCCTGGGCATTGACCACGAACGTCTGACCTTCCGCAACGCCGGCCTGGACTTCCGCCTGACCGGAGTGGAGCCCTGTCGTGTGGTGAAGCAGCTGTTGGCTTAGCAAACATACTAGGGGTGGGGGTAGGGATAGGGGTCGGGGTAGTTATTGTCTCCGCCGCGACGCTCCGACCTAAGGACGCGTCCTGAATACCCCATGATGCTTGCTGCATTCTGCCTATCCCTACCCCTACCCCCACCCCTGCCCCTACCCCTAAATCGTATACTTTCTCGCAACCCAGACGGCTTTCCGCTGTTTGAAGGGTATGCGCACCCCTCGCTTCCTCCCCCTCCTGCTGGCCGTACTGTCCGGCTGCTCCTCCCTTTTCGCCGACGGCTTCCGCTTGGCTGCGCCGATCTCCGACCACATGGTCCTCCAGCGCGAGAAGCCTGTGGCCGTCTGGGGTTGGGCCGACGCGGGCGAGTCCGTCACCGTAGCCTTTGCCGGCCAGTCCAAGTCCGCCACCGCGGGCGCGGACGGCAAGTGGACGCTCAAGCTCGACGCCATGACCGCTTCCGCCGAGTCGCGCTCGCTCACCGTTACGGGCAAGGACGGGCATAAGGTCGAAGTGAAGGACGTCCTCGTCGGTGAAGTCTGGCTCGGCTCCGGCCAGTCCAACATGTCCTTCACGGTCCAGTCCGCCAATAACTTCGGGGCCGAGAAAACCGCCGCGAAATACCCACTCATCCGCCACTACCGCGAGGCCTCGACGCACGCCATGACTCCTGCCGCCGAAGGTAAAGGCGCCTGGCAAGAATGCACGCCTGCGAACGTCGGCGGTTTTTCCGCCGTGCTCTACTTCTTCGGACGTGAGATTCACCAGGACCTCGGCGTCCCGGTCGGCCTGATTAACACCTCCGTTGGCGGTACCCCGATCGAATCCTGGGTCTCCGCCGAGGCACAGTCCTCTGACCCGGAAACCAAAGCTAACTTTGACGCAAAGATGAAAGACTACCTCGCCTTCGACGAAGCCAAGGCTCCCGAACTCTTCAAGAAGCAGACCGCCATCTGGAAGGCGGCCGTCGCTAAGGCCAAGGCCAACGGCACCCCTTTCGTGACCCCTGCGCCCAAGGACCCCCTCGCGATGCGGAAACTCAAGGGCGGACCCGCCGGACTCTTCAATGCCAAGGTGGCAAATCTCGTCCCCTACACGCTGCGCGGCATGCTCTGGTATCAGGGCGAAGGCAACGCGGGCAACGCCGCCCTCTACCACAAGCAGCTCTCCCAACTCGTCACGAGCTGGCGCACGCTCTGGAACGACGAAGTCCCGTTCGCCTGGGTGCAGCTCCCTAACTACACTTCCCCCGGCGAAGGCTGGCCGCGCATCCGCGAGTCGATGATGAAGACGCTCGAACTCCCGAAGACCGGCATGGCCATCACGATCGACCTCGGAGATATCAAAAATATCCACCCGACCAATAAGCAGGACGTCGGCAAGCGCCTTTCCTACTGGGCCCTCGGCACGGTCTACGGCAAAAGCGTCCCCGCCATCAGCGGCCCGCTCCCGGCCGGCTCGTCGATCAGCGGCAATGCCATCACGGTTTCCTTCAAGCACACGAACGGCGGACTGAAGTCCATGGACGGCGGCGCCCTCAAAGGCTTCCTCATCGCCGGTGCCGACCAGCAGTGGAAGACGGCCGAGGCGAAGATTGTTGGTGAGACCGTCGTCATCAGCAGCCCAGATGTCGCCCAGCCCGCCGCGGTCCGCTACGCTTGGAAGGATTGGCCGGAATACAGCCTCGCCAACGGCGCCGGGCTGCCCGCCTCCCCCTTCCGCACGGACGACTGGCCGGTACCCGTCGCCAAGAAATAAGCCCTTCGGGGCTGGTCGCTAAAACAGGGGGTTCGCCTTGCAACCCCACGGGGTTTGGGCTGTCTTTAAAACCAGCATGAAGACCCCGCTTGCCGTCCTGGCTCTGCTTATCGGAGCCACGCCCGCTTTCGCCCTTAACAAAGGCAACGCCGGGCCGACCGACGTTCAACTAAAGTTCAACCTCCCCGCCCCCGCGCCGCTTTCCCCCGAAGAGGAACTCAAGACCTTCAAACTTCCTCCCGGCTTCCGCATCGAGCTCGTCGCGAGCGAGCCGATGATCGAATCGCCGGTGGCCATCAGCTTCGACGACCAAGGCCGGATGTTCGTGATCGAGATGCGTAGCTACATGCGCGACCTCGAAGGCACCACGGAGAAGGACCCGACCAGCCGAGTCTCGCTGCTCACCGATACCGATGGTGACGGCCGCATGGATAAGGCCTCGGCCTTCCTCGACAACCTCGTGATGCCCCGCGGGGTGATGGCCGTCAAAGGCGGCGCCTTTATCGCCGAACCGCCGAACCTTTTCTTCTGCCGTGACACGAAGGGCAACGGCATCGCCGACGAGAAGATCCTGATCGCGTCCGATTTCGGCACGCTGGGCGGCCAGCCTGAGCACATGGCCAATACGCCGACGTGGGCACTTGACAACCGCATCTACGCCGCCAACTACGGCACAAGCTTCAAGCTCACCAATGGCGCCTGGCAGAAAGGCCCTGGCCTCGGGCGCGGCCAGTGGGGACTCACCCAGGACGACGCCGGCCGCCTGTTCTATAACTACAATTCCGACCTGCTGCGCGCCGACCTCCTGCCCGCCGCGGCCTATGCGCGCAATCCGCTGCTCCGCGACGCGATCGGTATCAACAACAAGGTCATCAAAGAACAGTCGGTCTACCCTTCCCACCCGACCCCGGGTGTAAACCGCGGCTACGACGCCAAGACGCTCCGCGCCGACGGCACCCTTGCTAACGCGACCTCCACCTGCGGCGCAGCAATCTACCGTGGCGACGCTTTCCCGGCTGAATTCCGCGGCAACGCCTTCATCCCGGAACCGTCCTCAAACCTGGTGAAGCGCGTGCTCATCGCGGAGAAGGACGGCCTGCTCACGGGCGCCAACGCCTACGAGGAGAAGGAATTCCTGACGTCGACCGACGAACGCTTCCGCCCGGTGATGATGGCCAACGGCCCCGACGGCGCGCTCTACGTCGTAGACCTGTATCGCGGCATGCTGCAGCACCCCGCCTTCCTCACGCACTACCTCATCGCCAACATCAAGGCCCGCAGCCTCCAACTGCCCGTCTCCGGAGGCCGTATCTGGCGCATCGTCCGCGATGACCAAGCCTCTCCTCATGCCACGAAAATCCCGGCCGACGCCGCTGCGCGCGTAAAACTCCTAACCCACCCCAACGGTTGGGTTCGCGACACCGCCCAGCGCCTGATTGTGGAATCGGCCGACGTCGCCACCGTAACGCCACTTCGCGCCCTGCTCGCCGACGCCCAAGCCCCCGCATTCGCCCGCCTGCACGCCCTCTGGACCCTTGACGGCTTCGCGGCCGCCCGCCCAGAGGACGTCCGTCTCGCCCTGAAGGACACCGACGCCCAGGTCCGCGCGGCCGCCATCCGCATCGCCCCGGCTGAGATGCTCGCCGAACTCTGTGCCCTCAAGAACGAGAAAGAGATCCTTGTGCTCGCGCACCTCTCGATCCGCCTCTCCGCCACCAACCTGCCGGACGCTGACAAGGCGCTCGCCGAACTCCTCGCCGCACACGGTGACAACGCGCTTATCCGCGAAGGCGCGCTCACTGGTGCCCGCGGCCGCGAAGTCGCCCTGGCGAAGGCGGTCGGTGCGCTTGGCTCGGCCGGCAACCTCCCGCAGACCGGCCCGGTCCTCGAAGGTTTCGCGGCCCTAATTTCGCAGGCTAGCAAAGCCGGCCCCATTGAAGGTATGCTCGAGATCGCCGCCACCCTCGGAGACCGCCACCTGCGAGCGTCCGTACTGCGCGGACTCGACCAATCCACCCGCGACCCGAAGACGAAAAAGGCCGTTCCGCTCAAGACGGTCTGGCTCAACGCCGCACCGGCGTCGCTAGCCCAACTGAAGAAGGCGGTCACCGAAGTGAACGTCGCTAAGAATCTGGAAAATATCGCCGCACGTCTGGCCTGGATCGGCAAGCCCGGCGCCCCCGCCCCTCCCAAAGTCATCGCCCTCACCAAGGCCCAGCAGGAACTCTTTGAAAAGGGCAAGGTCACCTTCACCAACCTCTGCGCGGCCTGTCACCAACCTCATGGCTATGGCCTCGACGGACTGGCCCCTCCCCTCGTCGACAGCGACTGGGTCCTCGGCAAGCCTGACGTCACTGCCCGCATCGTCCTCAACGGCCTCGGCGGCCCCGTGAAGGTCGGTAGCCGCACCTGGGACCTGACGATGCCGCCGATGGGCGTCCTCAGCGACGAGGATATCGCTGGTGTCCTTACCTACGTCCGCCGTGAATGGGAACACAACGGAACCCCCGTCGACGCCAAGTTTGTCACCGGCATCCGCAAGCAGTTCGCCGACCACCCGAATTCCTGGACTTCCGACGAACTCCGCCCGCCGTCGAAGAAGTCCGCGAAGGCCGCCAAGGAAGACGCCAAATAAGCTTATATGAATACGCTCCGTCTGTTCCTCGCCCTCCTCGCCTTCGGCGCCGGAGCGAACGCCGCTACCAAGCCTAATGTCGTCGTGATCCTCGTCGACGACATGGGCTTCTCTGATCTCGGCTGCTACGGCAGCGAGATCCCCACGCCGAACCTGGACGCGCTCGCCAAGAACGGCCTGCGGTTCACGCAGTTCTACAACACCGCACGTTGCTGCCCGACCCGCGCCGCCCTGCTCACCGGCGTCTATTCGCACCAGGCCGGCGTCGGCCACATGGTCGAGAACCAAAAGCTGCCCGGCTACGTCGGCCACCTTAATGACAGCTGCGTGACGATGGCTGAGGTGCTCAAGCCCGCCGGTTACTTCACCGCCATGACCGGCAAATGGCACGTCGGCCAGAACCAAGGCGTCACGCCAAAGTCACGCGGCTTCGATCGCAGCCTCAACGCCGCCGCCGGTGGATTCTACTTCGCAGACGCCCCGCGCGCGGAACTCTTCCTCAACGGCGAACAGATCGCGAATGACGACCCACGCCTGCCGAAGGACTGGTATACCTCCGACCTGTGGACGACCTTCGGCCTAAAGTTCATCGACGAAGCCATCGCGGCCAAGAAACCCTTCTATCTCCACCTCTGCCATAACGCCCCACACTTCCCACTCCAGGCGCCCAAGGCCGACATCGAGAAGTTCCTCGGCAAATACCAGCTCGGCTGGGAAGAAGTCCGCGCCCGTCGCTACGCCCGCCAACTGGAGATGGGCCTGATCGACAAGCAGTGGGCGAGTTCTCCCCTGCCGGCCGCGGTCAAGGCCTGGAAGAACGTCCCGGCCGATGAGCAGAAGCGCTTCGACCACCTGATGGCCACGTACGCCGCCGTCGTGAACCACATGGACAAGTCTATCGGCGACCTCGTCGACGGACTGAAGCAGCGCGGCGTGCTCGATAACACCCTCATCCTCTTCATGAGCGACAACGGCGGCAACGCCGAGAGCGGCGCCAACGGCCGCACCGAGGGCGACCCAAGCACGGGCAAGTCTCAGTGGTACTGCGGCGAAAGCTGGGCTTACGCCGAGAACACCCCATTCCGCCTCTACAAGCACTTCAACCATGAAGGAGGCGTGAGCACGCCGCTCATCGCGCACTGGCCCGCCGGCATCGCGGCCAAGGACGAGTTCCGCCGCCAGCCCGGCCACCTCATCGACGTGATGGCCACCGTAGTCGACGTCTCCGGCGCCACCTACCCGAAGGAATTCAACGGCAAGCCGATCCTGCCGATGGAAGGCCGCAGCCTCGTGCCCGCCTTCACCGACCAGCCCATCGAACGTGAGGCCATCTACTGGGAACACGAAGGCAACGCCGCCGTCCGTGTCGGCGACCTCAAACTCGTCCGCCAAGGACGCAATGGCGCCTGGGAACTGTACGATATGAAGGTCGACCGCACCGAACTACACGACCTTGCCAAGAGCCAGCCTGAGAAGGCCAAGGAACTCGCCGCCCTCTGGCACGCTTGGGCCGAACGCGCCCACGTGCTCCCCGCGCCGGGTGCCGAAGGCGGCAAGAAGAAGGCCAAGAAAAACAAGTAAGCCGATGTTCGGCGGCAAATGTCCCTTCGGCCACAAGCCGTCTGACCCCTTCAAGGCGAAGCGGGAGGCCTCCCCCGTGGCGCGTTACGAATTCCAAGGAGAACAGATTCCGATGATTCTACGGCATGCCGATGTCCGGCAGGCAGCGAAGGACTGGCAGACGTATAGTTCCGACGCCCCTTGTCGCGTGCCGATACCCTCCGAGGAATCCGTGCGTTCAGTCCGACAGTTGCCGCTCGAGATCGACCCTCCCTCTCACGCCGACTACCGGGCCATCGCCGAGCCTTTCTTCCAGCGTCCGAAGTCTGCCGAGATGATTGCGCAGGTCGAAGCCCTCACCGAAGCGATGCTCCGCGCCGCCTTCGCGAAAGCGGAGATTGAGATCGTCCACGGCTTCGCCCTGCCGCTCCAATCCCGCGCCCTCACTTATCTACTCAATGTCCCCGAAAGCGAAGCGGATCTCTGGATAGGCTGGGGTACACACGTCTTCCGCAAGAACGATGGGCTCAGCAAAAGTTCCGGACTCGACGAATACATCGAAGGTAAGTTCGCCGCGACCGCCGCCCAACCCGGCGCTGACTTCTTCTCCGCACTGCACGCAGCCACCTTCCAAGGCCGTCCACTCACGCACCAGGAGAAGCTCGGTTACGCGAACATCGCCTTCGCCGGCGGCCGCGACACGATTATCCATACGATCGCCTGCGTGCTCGGCCATCTGGCGGCCAACCCCGAAACGCTCGCTTACCTCCGCGAAGATTCAAAGCGGATCACGCATGCGAGCGAAGAATTCTTCCGTTTCTTCATGCCGCTGACGCACATCGGGCGCGTCTGCCCTGTCGCTACTTCCGTGCACGGCGAAGCGGTCCCCGCCGGTGGCCGCGTCTCGCTCGGTTGGGCTTCGGCCAACCGCGACGAATCCGTCTTCCCGCAGGCCAACGAGTTCAAGATCGACCGCAAACCGAACCCGCATGTGTCATTCGGTTTCGGTGAACACCTTTGCCTTGGCGCGCCCCATGCCCGCCTCATCGTCCGCACATTGCTTCAGAAGTGCGTCGAGCTCGTCGGCACATTAGAGATCATCTCAGCCGAGGAACGCGTGGAGAAGGAACATTCCTATGAGCGCACGCTAGGCTACGAATCACTTATCCTCCGGATTCGGCCGAGGGCCTGATGGGGATTGCCATGAAGGGGCCGGCGACCTAGCCCTTCTTTACCCCAACCTTCGCCTTACGGCGGGGTTCAAATCACATACCCGCCATGTTCGCCTTCAGCCTGACCATCTTCTGGGGAGCTTGCCTGCTCTTCCTCGTCCAGCCGCTGATCGCGCGCTTCATTCTCCCTTGGTTCGGCGGTGGCCCCGCGGTCTGGACGACCTGCATGCTTTTCTTCCAGGTCCTGCTCCTCGGCGGCTACGCCTACGCCCACTACAGCATCAGCCGCCTGACGCCTCGCCGTCAGGTCATCACGCACCTCTGCCTGCTAGCCCTCGCCGTCGCTCTCCTGCCGATCACCCCGGGCGACCAATGGAAGCCTGCCGACGGCTCGCACGCCGCCGGACACATCCTGCTCTTGCTGCTGGCCTGCCTCGGCCTGCCTTACCTCGTACTCTCCGCCACCGGCCCGCTCCTGCAGGCCTGGTTCAGCAAGGCCAACCCAGGCGTGTCACCGTATCGTCTCTACGCCCTTTCCAACATCGGCTCCCTCCTCGCGCTCTTGGTGTACCCGTTCGTGCTCGAACCGCAGCTCGCCCGCCAAGCGCAGGCCAACTGGTGGTCCGTCGGCCTCGCCCTCTACGCCGGCCTCGCAGGGTGGTGTGGCTACAAGGTCTGGAAGAGCGCTGGAGCTGATACGAAGTCGACCGTCATGGACGATGCCGAGGAAGCCCCCACGATATCCCGCAAGTTGCTCTGGTTCGCCCTCCCCGCGTGTGGCGTGATGCTCCTCCTCGCGATCACCAACAAGCTCTGTCAGGATATCGCCGTCGTGCCCTTCCTGTGGGTATTGCCGCTTAGCCTCTACCTGCTCTCGTTCATCATCAGCTTCGACAGCCCGCGCTGGTATCACCGCGCCTTCTGGCTTCCGCTCCTCGTCGCGCTCCTCGGTGGAGTGATGCACAATCTCTACACCGCCGAATCGCATCCGAACATCACGCCGCTCGCCACGCTCTACCTCGGCACGATGTTCGTCGCCTGCATGGTCTGCCACGGTGAAGTCTTCCGCTTACGTCCGGGCGCCAGTCGCCTGACCGGCTATTATCTTTCGATCTCCGCCGGGGGCGCAGCGGGCGGCATCTTCGTGGCACTTGCCGCACCGTTCATCTTCCCGGATTATTTCGAGTTACACCTGGCACTCTTCCTCACCGCCGCGCTGGTGCTCATCGTGCTGCGCCAAGACCCTAACTTCACCCTCCAGCACGGCAAGGCCCGCTGGGGCTGGGCCGTCCTGCTTCTGCTCCTCCCGGCGTTAGGCTACGGGCTCTACGACGTCGCCTCGACCTCCCTCAGCGGAGCCGTCAGCGTAACCCGTGGCTTCTACGGCGTCCTCAAGGTCACGGAGTCTGAGAAAAGCGACCCGGCCCGCCACCACCTGACACTCCAGCACGGAGCCACCATCCACGGCCTACAGTATCAGAATGCCGAACGCCGCACCGAGCCGACGAGCTACTACACCTCGACGAGCGGCATCGGCCGCCTCTTTCGTACCTACAAGCCCGAAGGGGGACGACGTGTCGGCGCCGTCGGCCTCGGCTCGGGCACGCTCGCTTCCTGGGGACGAAACGGCGACACGTTCCGCTTCTACGAGATTAACGACGACGTAGCACGCCTCGCGACCAGCACGTTCACCTACCTTAAGGATTCCAAAGCGAAGACAGAACTGGTGATGGGCGATGCCCGCCTCCGCATGGAAGGCGAACCGGACCAGCAATACGACGTGATCATCCTCGACGCCTTCAGCAGCGACGCCATTCCGGTCCACCTGCTCACGCTCGAAGCCTTCGCGAACTACCAGCGCCACTTGAAGAAAGGTGGCGCCATCGTCGTGCACGTCTCCAACCGCTACCTCGATCTCCACCCGGTCGTCTATCGTATCGCGGAAAAAATCGGCTTCCCGGCCATCACGATCGATGACAACGACTCGACCTACGAGGATGAGGGTTTCTACGGCTCGGATTGGATCATCATGTCCCGCAACGCCGAACTGCTCCAGCAGCCACTCCTGCACGATGTCACCAGCGCACCGGTCGAGTTCTCCGCTCGCGTACTCCCCTGGACAGACGAAAGGAGCGATTTGCTCCGCATCCTGGTCTCAGAGGAAGGCAGTTTCCTCAACTGGCTGCAGGGGCTCTGAGGTTTCCCCTTCACGCAACTGCGTCTTGTTGCCTTCTGTCAGGGAGAGGACTAGCCCTTAGCTACCCATGAACCTCAGACGGCTCATCCTTTCCCTGCTCTGCGGTGCGGTGGCGATTTCCGCAGCCGAACCGACGAAGAAGACGGCGAAGTACCAGCCGCAACCCTGGGGATCGTGGGTCGAGGCTGATTTCCCATTCTTCTCTTCGATCCTCGACGCGAGGCGTGACGGGCTCGGCAAGAACAACCTCACGCCACGCGGACTAATCATCAAGCTACCCAACGACTGCTGGGCCTGCTTCGACACCGACCTCCTCCGCGTCTCCGCCGTCTGGCGCGGCAAGGGCGTGAGCGACAAGGCCCTCGCCCCTGGCTCCTACCTCGACCCGAGCCGCAAGACGCTCGGCGGCCAGTTCCCCGCCCCGCAGCCCGAAGGCAAACTCTGGCTCGGGCACGCGATCGTCCCCGGCTGGCAGCTCGGTGCCACGGTCGACCAAACCGACCCCCGCTCGCCGGCTCCTTCGCCGGAAGAAGTCGGACGCGGGCCGCTCGCGGCCGCAATCGGCCAGTTCCAAGCCGTCGAACTCGTCGGCAAGGACGTCGTACTCACCTACCGCGTCGCCGATGCGACGATTCGCGAACTTTGGAAGACCTCCGAACACGACGGTCAGATCGTCATCGAACGCCATCTCGCTGTCTCCGCCCACGCGAAGGACCTGCTCCTCGTCGTCGGCGCCCGCCATCAAGGCCCTTCCCAAGAAATCGAAACGGGCGTCACCGTCAGCGGACCGGCCGAACTGGCCCATGATGACGATTTCTTTGCGGTAAAAGTCCCGGCCAACGCCGTGACGGCCGCACTCTGCGTCTCGCTCTGCGACGAACACCCCGCCCCGAGCATCGTCCCGGCCTCTATCCCCACCGGCCCGACGACACGTCGCTGGAAATCTTCAGTCACGACCAAAGTAGCCCTCAGCTCCGCAAAGGAAACCTACGTCATCGACCACATCGCCCTACCCGTCGACAACCCGTGGAAACGGGCCGTCCGTACCGGCGATATCCAGTTCCTCAAGGACGGCACGGCGGTCGTCGTCACCCTCGACGGCGATGTCTGGCTCGCCCGCGGACTCAAGGAAGGCTCCACCAAGGTCACCTGGAAGCGCTTCGCTTCTGGCCTTCACGAGCCGATGACCTGCGCCATCCGCGACGACCAGATTTACGTCTTTGACCGCAACGGCATCTGGCGACTCCGCGATACGGACGGCGACGGCGAAGCCGATGTCCACGAACTTTTCTCCAACGCCTTCGCCCAGACGGCCGACATGCGCGAGTTCCCCAGCACGATCCGCCTGGCGCCGAAAGGCGAGTTTGTCATCGGCAAGGGCGGCCAGGAAGCGACGACCATCGGCAAGCACAACGGCAGTATCCTACGCATCTCCGCCGACGGACAGACGGCTACCCTGCTGGGCCACGGCTTCCGCCAACCCAACCTTTCCGTCAATGCGCGCACGGGCCTGGTTGTAGCCAGCGACCAACAGGGACAGTACATCCCCAGCACGCCAATCCACATCGTCAAGGATGACCAGTTCTATGGCTTCCTGAGCGATAAATTGCCCAAAGAGAAATATCCTGCCCCCATCGCTGAGCCGCTCACTTGGATCCCCCATGCGGTCAACGCCTCCGCCTTGTCGCAGGTCTGGCTGTTCGACGCCAAGATGGGACCGCTCAATGATGAGATGGTGCAGATCTGCTTCAATAAACCCGACCTCCTCCGCGTGCTCTGGAATCATCGTGGCTCCCGGCCGCAGGCCAGCGTCGTGAGCATTGCCAGCGAGTTCGCCACGCCGCCCCTCAACGGTTCGGTCAATCCGGCCGACGGCCAACTTTACATCGCCGGCTTCCAGATCGCCGGCTGGGGCAACACGCTCAAGACGCTCACCGGCATCGAACGCGTCCGCCACACGGGCGCGCCTCTGCTGATACCGCACGAGATCATCCCGACCGACCGTGGCATCCTGCTTCGCTTCGACGTCGCCCTCGACCCGGCCAAGGCGACGAACCCCGACAACTATTCCTTCGCAACCTGGCACTACAAACGCGCGTACACCTATGGCTCGGCGCAATACAAGGCCGACGGTAAGACCGGTAACGATTGGCTCACGGCCAGCAGCGCGTACCTCAGCCAGGACGGCAAGAGCGTCTTCGTCGGCGTGCCGGGACTAAAACCCGTCGAACAGCTGCGCATCGGCTGGGCCATCGGCTCCGCCGCCGGAGCCGAGATGCGCCAGAACGCCTACACGACGCCGTACGAGTTCACGAAGTTCGACCCTGTGGCCGAAGGCTTCGGCCCAATCAACATCGACCTCACCCCGCGTGCCGCGGCTGCAAAGAAAGCCGAAGCCGTCTCCGCCGACGAAGGGAAGCGCCTCGCCACGATGTTCGGCTGCGCCGCTTGCCACTCCGTCGGCGAGACCGCGATGACCAACGTCGGGCCCACCTGGAAAGGCCTGTTCGGCTCCAAGCGCGACTACGTCACCGATAAGGGGAAGAAAGGGTCGCTCATCGCGAACGAGGACTATATCCGCGAATCAATTCTCGAGCCGAACGCCAAGAAGCACGCCTCTTTCCTGAAGTCGGAATTCGCCATGCCCAGCTTCGCCGGGGTGCTTTCTGACCCGCAGATCGACTCGTTGATTCTTTATATTAAGTCACTGAAGTGACCTCTCGGCGGTTTTTGTCGCAACTCCTCGTCGGTATGGCTGTTAGATAGGCATGCCCCCCCTTCGCACGCCCCTGCTTACCCTGCTCTGCCTCGCCGCCTGCCAGGCCCTCTCCGCCGCCGACCTTAAGCTCCCGGCCGTGTTCTCTGACCATATGGTCCTCCAACGCGACAAAGCGGTCGCGGTCTGGGGCTGGGCCGATGCCGAGGAAAATATCACCGTCGAATTCGCCGGCCAGAAAAAGACCACCAAGGCGGATGCGGCCGGCAAGTGGTCGCTTCGCCTCGAGCCGCTGACGGCCAGCGCCGAAAGCCGGAAGCTCACCGCCAAGGGCAAGGATGGGCGCAAGGCCGAGGTCTCCGACGTGCTCGTCGGCGACGTCTGGCTCGGCTCTGGCCAGTCCAACATGGCGATGACGGTCAACCGCGCGAAGGACTTCGAAAAAGAAAAGGCCGCCGCGACCTTCCCGCAGATCCGTCATTTCAAGGAGGAGTCCGCCGGGGCTGCCACGGCGCAAGCTCAGGCCAAGGGCACCTGGCTCAGCTGCACGCCCGATAACGTCGGCGGCTTCAGCGCGGCCCTTTACTTCTTCGGTCGCGAGATTCATCGCGAGATCGGCGTCCCGGTCGGCCTCATTAACACCTCCGTCGGCGGAACGCCGATCGAATCCTGGATCGCCCCGGAACTCCAGGAGTCCAAGCCGGAACTGAAGGCCGCCCTGGATGCCCAAAGCGCGGCCCAGCCCAAGATCGACCCGGAAAAGGCGAAGGCCGACTACGATGTCGAACTCAAGAAATTCAAGGCCGCGAAAACCAAGGCCCTCGCCGAAGGCAAGAAGGCGCCCCGCCCGCCCCGCAACGCCGCCGAGGTCAGCGAGCGCAAAGGCTCCTACGGCCAGCTGTTCAACGGCAAGGTCGCCCCTCTCGTGCCTTACACCCTCAAAGGCATGCTATGGTATCAGGGCGAAGCGAATTCTTCCGACAGCCGCGCTCCGCTCTACGTTCACCAGCTCTCCGCGCTCGTCACGGATTGGCGCGCCCGCTGGGGCGAAGAACTGCCCTTTGCCTGGGTCCAGCTTCCCAACTTTAAGCGTGCCGGCGAAGGCTGGCCGCTCATGCGCGAATCGATGATGAAGACGCTGGCACTGCCCAGCACCGGCATGGCCATCACCATCGACATCGGCGAAGCCGGCAACATCCACCCGGCCAACAAGCAGGAAGTCGGTCGCCGTCTTTCCCTCTGGGCCCTCGGTACCGTCTACGGCAAGAAGGTCGCCGCCACCAGCGGCCCGCTGCCCGCGGGACATGAGATCAAGGGCGCCGAGCTTATCGTTACCCTCTCCCATGCCGAAGGCCTGAAGACCCGTGATGGCGGTGCCGTCAAAGGACTGCAACTCGCCGGCGCGGATAAGCAGTGGAAGGCGGCAAACGCTAAGATCGAAGGCTCTAAACTTATCGTGAGCAGCGCGGAAGTCGCCGCCCCGGTCGCGCTGCGCTACGCTTGGCTCGACAACCCGGAGACCAACCTGGTCAACGGTGCCGACCTTCCCGCCACCTCCTTCCGCACCGACGACTGGGCCCCGATTCCAATCCCCGCTCCCGCCCCCAGAGGCAAAGGTAAGGCCAAATAAGAATTCACATGAATAAAATCGCCCTTCTCTTCCTCGCCGGACTCGCCTCACTCGCGACCGCGGCCGACCGTAAACCCAACTTCGTCTACGTCTTCACCGACGACCAGCGCTGGGACGCCCTGAGCGTCGTGCAAAAGGAACAAGGCGATAAAGGCCGCTTCCCCTGGCTTAAGACCCCGAACCTCGACCGCATCGCCGCTGAAGGCATCCGCTTCCGCAATGCGTTTGTGGTGAATTCGCTTTGTGCCCCGTCGCGAGCCTCCCTCGTGACCGGACAATATGGGCACGTCAATGGCGTGACGAACAACCATACACCCCACCCCGAAGGAAACATCTCCGTCGCCGCCTTACTGCGTCCAGCCGGCTACGTTTCGGGTTACTTCGGCAAGTGGCACCACGGCACCCAGTCGGGTAAACGCCCAGGCTTCGACACTTCCGCCAGCTTCGTCGGCCAAGGCAAGTATTTCGACTGCCCCATCGAGGTCGACGGTGTCGCCACCCCGAGCAAGGGCTTCGTCGACGACGTCACCACCGACTACGCGTCGAACTTCATCAAGGCCAATAAGGACAAGCCGTTCCTAATGATCCTTGGACTGAAGACCTGCCACGGCCCCTTCACTCCTCCGCCCCGCAATGCGAAGGACTACGAAGGCGCGCTCGCCCGCTCGACGCCCAACTACGGCATCCCGGCAATCTACGCCCAAGCCGGACCTAACAGCCCCAAGGGTAAGGCTACCGACGCCAAGGAGGTCCAGACCAAGCTCGATATATTCCGCGGCATCAACTCCGTCGACGATAACGTCGGCAAGCTGATGAAGCTCCTCGACGAACTCAAGCTGACGGAAGACACCGTCTTCGTCTTCTCGAGCGATAACGGCTACTACCTCGGCGAGCACAACCTCGGCGACAAGCGTACCGCGTATGAGGAATCCCTCCGCATCCCAATGCTACTCCGCTATCCGCGTGCAGTGAAGGCTGGACGCACGGAAGACCGTATGGTGCTTAATATCGACCCCGCCGCGACTTTCCTGGATCTGGCTGGCCAACCGGTGCCCACGGCGATGCACGGACGCAGCTGGAAACCTATCCTGGAAGAGAAGTCAGCCGACTGGCGTGACAGCTTCTTCTACTGCTACTTCTACGAAAAGGGGTTCGGCTCGCCGCTCACGACCGCGGTACGCACGGATAACGCAAAACTGATCAAATACCCCGGGCACGACGAATGGACCGAAGTCTTCGACCTCAAGGCCGACCCTTACGAAATCAAGAACCTCGCCGCCGACCCGGCCTACGCCGATCTCCGTAAGAAACTGGAAGCGGAGTACGACAAGCAGGCGAAGGCCATCGACTTCAAGATCCCCGACTACGCGGATAAGCCAGCCGCAGAAGGCCAGGAAGGCGCCAAGAAGAAAGCCGGCAAGAAGAAGGCGAAGTAATCTTCAGAAAATAGGTGTTTTCTCCGCAAGGGCTGTCATCGTGCAGCCCTTGCTTATGTCCGCCCCGCTCGACCTCACCCGCGCGCCCTCGACCGATCCGCTCGGCCTCTACCGCTTCCGTGACGGGCTTTACGCCGTCGACCTCATCGCCGCCGCGATCACTGAGTTCGACCTGTTCACGAAGCTCGCCGCCAAGCCATCCGACCTCCCCACGGCCTGCCGCGACCTCGGCACGCACCGCCGACCGACCGACGTGATGCTGACGCTCTTCGCCGCGAACGGCTTCCTGGCACTCAAGGCCGGCGTCTATTCCGTGACGCCACTGGGACAAGAGCACCTCGTCAGCACTTCCCCCACCTTCCTGGGCGCCTATTACGCGTCGCTCAAGGACCGCCCGGTCGTGAAGGACTTCATCATCATCCTCAAGACCGACAAGCCCGCCAACTGGGGCAGCTACAAGGACGAGAAACCGTGGAGCGAAGCGATGCTCACCGACGCCTTCGCCACCAGCTTCACGGCGGCCATGGATTCGCGCGGCTTCACCCTCGGCCCAGCGATGGCTAAAGCGTCTCCGATCGGCGCCCGCACCCGCCTGCTCGATATCGCCGGCGGCTCGGGCATCTACGCCTGCGCGCTCGTCGCGAACCACCCTAAGCTCACCGCCACGGTCTTCGAACGCGCCCCGGTCGATGGCATCACCCGCAAGATGATCGCCAAGCGTGGCTTCCAGGACCGCGTCGACGTCAAAGCTGGCGATATGTTCACCGATGCCCTGCCCACAGGCTACGACGTCCACCTGTTCTCCAACGTCCTCCACGACTGGGACACGGACAAGGTCCGCTTCCTGCTCGCCGCCTCGGCCAAGGCCTTGCCCAAGGGCGGCCTGCTCATCGTCCACGACGCCCACCTCAACGACGACAAGACCGGTCC
>CANCHK010000025.1 GCA_947377865.1 Opitutia bacterium
CCTTCGCCCTCAACGTCACCGGCAGCTACCTCGTCGCCGACGAAGCCTTCAAGACCTGGAAGGAACAGGGTCTCCGCGGTAACCTCGTCCTGACCACCAGCGCCAACGCCGCTGTGGCCAAGAAGGGTTCCGTCGCCTACGACACCTCGAAGGCCGCCGCCAACCACCTCGTCCGCGAGATGGCCATGGAGCTCTCGCCCCTCATCCGCGTCAACGGAGTGGCCCCGGCCACTGTTGTGCAGGGTTCGGCGATGTTCCCGCGCGACCGAGTGATCGCCTCGCTTGCGAAGTATAACATTCCCTACACCGATGATGAGCCGACCGATTCGCTGACCACGAAGCTCTCCCGCTTCTACGCCGATCGCACCCTGACCAAGAACCCCATCACCCCCGCCGACCAGGCCGAAGCCTACTTCCTTCTCGTGACCAACCGCCTCAGCAAGACGACCGGACAGGTCATCACCGTCGACGGCGGCCTCCACGAAGCGTTCCTGCGCTGATCCCGTGCGCGTCTCACTCTTCGTCCCTTGCTTCGTTGACCAGCTGACACCCAATGTCGGCTTGGCGACGGCCAAGGTATTGAAGCGCCTCGGCCACGAGGTGGAGTTTCGTTCGGCCCAGACCTGTTGCGGCCAGCCTTCCTTCAATTCCGGACAGTGGGACGTCGCCCGTGAGGGCGCCATCCGGGCTCTCGGCGTCTTCCGTGGCGCCGAAGTCATCGTAGGACCTTCCGGCTCCTGCGTCGCCATGATGCGCAATTTCTATCCGGAGTTGCTCAAGGGCACGACGCATGCCGCCGAAGCCGCTGACCTGGCTTCCCGAACTTTCGAGTTCTCAGAATTCTTAGTCAAGAAGCTCGGCATCACCGACGTCGGAGCGAAGTTCGCAAAGAAGGTGACTTACCATGACGGCTGCCACGCCTTGCGTGAACTCCGCCTCAAGGAAGAACCCCGCCAACTCCTCCGCGCCGTCAAAGGACTTGAACTCATCGAGACCGAGGAAGGTGAGACCTGCTGCGGTTTCGGTGGTCTCTTCTCCGCCAAGTTCCCGATGATCTCGACCGCGATGGTCCAAGTCAAAGGCGGCGCCCTCGCCCGGACCGGCGCCGACTACGTCGTCTCTTCCGACCCCTCCTGCCTTCTGCAAATCGGCGGCTGGCTCTCTCGCGAGGGTAAGCCGATCCTCCCCTTGCATATCGCCGAAGTCTTGGCCAACGACGCCTGACCATGGACGACTCCAAGGCCATCTTCCTCAAGGACGCCACGGTCAACGCCGCGGACGGCGACCAGCGTGCCTTTATCCGCAAGGCGCTCGGCGGCTATTACACGAACCGCGACCTCCAGAAGGCCCGCTACCGGGATTGGGAACGCGCCCGTGACGCCGCCTCACTCGCCAAATGGAGCGCGGTCAACGACCTTGCCAACGTTCTCGAGAAGTTCGTGACCAATTTCGAACGCAATGGCGGCGTGGTCCATTGGGCCCGCGACGCCGCGGAAGCCCGCGCGATCATCCTGAAAATCGCCGAAGACGTTAAAGCCAAGGCCATCGTGAAGTCGAAGTGCATGACTTCCGAAGAGATTCACCTGAATGATGCCCTAGAGAAAGCCGGCTACGGCGTCGTCGAGAGCGACCTCGGCGAGTTCATCCAGCAGCTGCGCGGCGAAGCCCCCTATCACTTCGTCTTCCCGTGCATGCACGTGAAGCGCGAGGCCATCAGCGAGCTGTTCACCAAGCACCTCGGCACCGCCCCGACCGACAGCCCGGAAGAGCTCACGATGATTGCGCGCCGTCACCTGCGCCAACTCTACATCGATGCCGACATCGGCATCACTGGCGCTAACTTCTTGGTCGCTGAAACCGGTCAGATCTCGATCACCGAGAACGAAGGCAACGCCCGCCTGACGGCCGCCCTGCCGCGCATCCATATCGCGCTCTCCGGCATCGAGAAGGTCGTCAACCATCTCGACGACCTTTCCGTCCTGCTCCCGATGCTGGCGACCGCCGGCGCCGGCCAGCCGATGACATGCTACAACACGCTTTACTCCGGCCCCCGCAAAAAAGGCGAATGCGACGGCCCTGAGCAGTTCCACATCGTCCTACTCGACAACGCCCGCACCCGCCTGCTGGCCGACCCCGAGCAACGCGACGCCCTGCACTGCATCCGTTGCGGCGCCTGCCTTAATGTCTGCCCGATCTTCAAGAACATCGGTGGTCTGGCCTATGGCACGACGTACCAAGGCCCGATTGGCTCAGTCATCACACCGCACCTGCGTGGCCTCAAGCAGTGGAACCACCTTTCCGGCGCATCCTCGCTCTGCGGAGCTTGCACCGATGCGTGTCCGGTCCGCATCGACCTGCATCACCACCTCCTGCACAACCGCCGCAACGCGGCCAAGGAGTCCCCAACGCTCTTCGATCGAGTCTTCCACAACGGCTTCAACTTTGTGATTTCGCGCCCCTGGCTGTTCGCCGCCGGCGGACGCGTCTTCCGCGCGACCTTGCCGCTCCTCCAGAAACTACCCCTGCCGTACATGGGCGCCTGGATGAAGACCCGCGACCTCCCGAAGGCTCCCTCCCAATCCTTCCGCGACCAGTGGAAGAACAAGAATGTCTGACGCTCGTTCCGATATCCTCGCCCGCATCCGCGAGGCGCTCAAGGTGAAGGCCCCTAAGCCCCACCTCAAAGGCGAAGGTGCCCCCGGCAAGACCTCCACCGTGGCCAAGCCTTGGCTGCCAGACGGCGGCGACACCGCCGAACACAGCCTGATCATCCTTGCCGAACAGTTGGCTAAACTGAAAGCAGTCTTCATCCGTGTCCCGGATCACGCCGCTGCCGCCAAGGCTGTCGCTGAGCTCTCCGCTTCCAAGAACTGGAAGAAGGTCGCCTACCATGGCCATGACCTCCTGCGTCCTGTCGCCGCTGCCCTTTCGTGCGAAACGTGGGAAGCCGACGCCTCCTTCGAGAAACAACGCCTCGAAGGTTGCGACGCCGGCATCACGACCTGCGAATCAATCGTAGCCCAGCTCGGCGCGATCCTCGTCTCCAGTGCCAGCTCCGGTGGTCGCGCCCTTTCTATTCTCCCTCACGTCCACGTCGTTGTCGCGGAAGCCTCCCAGGTTGTTCCTGACCTCGGTGCCTCCCTAGCCCTGATGAAGGCCCGCCATGGCGACCAGATGCCCAGCATGCTCTCGTTCATCACGGGTCCGAGCCGCACCGGCGACATCGAGCGCATCCTGGTCCTCGGAGCCCATGGCCCGAAGGAACTCTATCTGGTGCTCATCGGTTAACTCGATGCACCTCGCTCCCTCCTTCGCGCTGTTCGTCGCTTCATTCGCCGCACTCAGCGGCGAAGTGAAGCCGTTCAAGTGGTCCGGCGCGCTCAACGTTCCGGACCCGACTTCGGTGTCTTTCGACGAAGCTGGCAATGCCTATGTGGCTTCGACGACGCGCAGGAAAGTCGGCGATCTCGACATCCGCGAGCATCGCATGTGGATCCCGGATGACGTCGCCCTGACATCGCCGGAGGAGAAACTGGCGTTCTACCAAAAGGTACTGGCGCCAGGTAAGATGAAGGCGCCGCGAGGCAGCCTGAAGGACCATAACAAAGACGGCTCCATCGACTGGAAGGACCTGACGTTCCATAAGGAGGCCATCTACAAGCTCTCGGATACCGACCATGACGGCGTTGCCGACAAGATCACCGTCTTCGCCGAAGGGTTCAATTCGCCGGTCTCCGGCATCGCCGCCGGCGTCATGTATTTCGACGGCTGGGTCTACGTCACCGCGATTCCTGACGTCTGGCGCCTCAAGGACACCGACGGCGATGGCGTGGCGGACGTCAAGGAGCTCGTCGCGACTGGCTTCGGCGGACATATCGCCTACGCCGGCCATGACATGCACGGCCTGAGGCTCGGACCGGACGGACGCATCTATTGGACCGTCGGCGACAAGGGCGGGAACATCACGAGCAAGGAAGGCCGCAAGTTCTACTTTCCGCACCGCGGCGCCGTCCTGCGCTGCGAGCCCGACGGCACGCGTTTCGAGGTCTTCGCGCACGGCATCCGCAACACGCAGGAAATCGCTTTCGACGATTTCGGCAACGTCATCGGCGTCGACAACGACGGCGACCAGCCAAAGGAGCGCGAACGCCTGATGTATCTGCTCGAGGGATCCGACTCCGGCTGGCGCAACCAACACCAATACCAGGCCACCGACAGCCGCTGGATGAAGGAAAACATGTGGATGCCCAAAGGGGCCGCCGACCAGCCCCTCTTCATCACGCCGCCGATCGCCAACTACTCCGACGGCCCGGCGGGCTTCCTGCATGAGCCTGGTCACGCCCTCGACGGCGAGCTCCTCGGCCACTTCCTCCTGGACCAGTTCCCGAAAGGCAAGATGGACGCCTTCACGTTGGAGCCCGACCTGGATTCCTTCAAGCAGACCAACCTCCGCGTCATCAGCAGCGGCATCATGGGCATCGGCATGGCATGGGCGCCCGATGGCCGCGCCTACTTCGCCGACTGGTTCGGCGGCTATCCGCTCGACGGCAAAGGCGCGGTCTGGCGCATGGACGTCGCACCTAACGTCGACAAGACTTCCGAGGTCATCCTTTCCAAGCCCTTCTCGGTCGACATCCCCAAGGAAGAACTGCTTGGGCTGCTCAGCCACCGTGACCAACGGGTCCGCCTCAACGCCTCGATCCGATTGCATCGCCTAGGTGCGTGGCAGGAGATGCTCGACTTGGCCAAGAAGCCGGACACCGCCCGCTTCGGTCGCATCCATGCGATTTGGGGCTACGGCATGGGCGTTCGCCTCGGCAAGGTCACCGATGTCACCCCAGCCTTCGGCTTGCTCGATGACGCCGACGCGGAGATTCGCGTCCAAGCCCTCAAGGTGCTCAGCGAAGCGCCGCGCAGCCAGGCCTTGAGCGACAAGGTCGCGACGCAGCTGGCCCAGGCCGACCTTCGGGTTCGCACCCAGGCGGGCCTCACCCTCGCCAAACTCAGTGGAAAAGTTTCCTTCGGCGCTTTCCTGCACGACGCCGAAGCGGAACTTCGACTGCCTTGGCTTCGCCATGGACTCGTGAGCGGGCTGGCCGGCACCCAGGATTCCGCGGCCCTCCTTGCCATCGCGCAGACCAAGACCGATGCCGAAGCCGTTTTCGCGACGTTAGCCCTCGCCCGCCAGAGCTCGCCGCTTCTGTCCAAGCTTCTTACCCACGCCAACCCCGAGGTCGTGACCGAAGCCGCCCGCGCGATCCATGACGACGAAGGCATCCCCTCCGCCCAAGTCGAATTAGCGCAGTCCTTCGGCGCCTCCGCGCTGCCCTTCCATGCTGCGCGCCGAGCCCTCAACGCGAACTTGCGTCAAGGTGACGTAGCCTCGCTGAAGCGGGTCCTCGATTGGACGCTGAAGCAGCCGGCCGGAGCGCCGCTGCGCTCGGATGCGCTGAGCGTGATCCTCGCTTTCGATCAGCCTCCCCAGCTGGACCTCGTGGACGGAACCGCGAAGAAGTATGCCACCCGCTCCAAAGAGCCGATCGCCGGCGTGCTGCGCACCCGCCAGGAGGAGCTCCTCGCCATCCAAAAACCCGATGAGCGGGCCCTCGCGCTCGGCCTGCTGGTGAAGTACGAACTGGACATCCCGTTCCCCGTGCTCCTCGCGCTGGCCGAAGACCTCAAGGCCTCCCCGGGAGTCCGCCTGCAGACCTTGCGCCTACTGTCGCACAAGAAGGACCAGCCCGAAGCCATCGCCCGTACCCTCCGCAACGCCGCCGGTGAAGGAAATCCGTCCGAAGTCCGCATCGAAGCCATCGGCCAGCTCTTCGTTCGCGATGCGGTCGTCGCCCTCGAGGTTGCCCGCCAGATCATCAATTCCAAGTCGGCCAAGATGCCGGAAAAGCAGGCAGTCGTCGCGGAGTTGCGCGGACGCACGGACGCCGTCTCGCTCAAGTTGCTCCAGGAACTCGTTGACCGTCTCGCCAGTCGTAAACTCGACGCAGGCCTCAAGTTGGATGTCTTCGACCTGGCCAAGGAGTCCGGCGACGCCAGCGTTGCCGTCGCGCTGAAGAAATACCTGACCCCAGGTACGAAGAACGGTCTCAAGATGGCCAATCCGGAAACCCCCTATGAGCTGCTGACCGACGGCGGCGATGCCACGCGTGGCAAGGCCATCATCAACGGGCACCTCGGCGCCAACTGCATCGCCTGCCATCGTGTCGACTCCGACGAAGGCAGTGAAGTCGGCCCGATGCTGCGCTCGGTTGGCGCCCAACGTACGAAGGAAGAGATCGCCGAATCGCTGGTCGAACCCTCGGCCAAAATCGTCGCCGGATTCGGCATCGAGACGATTGTGCTCAAGGACGGCACCAACCTTGCCGGCAGCGTGCTCAAGGAGAACGCCAAGACCCTTGATTTCAAGCTACCTGACGGAAAAACCCAAAAGATCGCCGTAGCCACAATCGCCTCACGCACACCTCCAGTCTCCGTGATGCCGCCTATGTTAGGCATACTGACAGCAGAAGA
Organism: Opitutia bacterium; assembly: GCA_947377865.1. Lineage (GTDB taxonomy): Bacteria > Verrucomicrobiota > Verrucomicrobiia > Opitutales > UBA953 > UBA953. The sequence goes on from CANCHK010000025.1 coordinate 6,526, forward strand.
AATCCGCGACGTGGTTTCCTACCTATCAGGACTCAAACCGAAGGCACCAAAGTCTAATAAGACGAAAAAATAGGCTCTGCGAGGTTGAGTCTGACGGTGATTAGGTTGAGATATTCGAATGCTGTGTCGCCTACTGCTGCTCACCCCGCTACTGGCTTTAGCTCAATCCTCGCTCGTCGCCGACTGGCAGAAGCAATATGATGCATGGTACTGGCCGGCACAGATGTCCCGTCCTGAGAACATACGATGGTCGGAATCCGGCCGCTCGTTGGCATACTCTTGGCGCGAAAGCTCTGGCATGAAATGGAAGTTGGTCGATTGCTTGACTGGGCAGATCCGACCGGCCTTCGACCATGACAAGGTGGCAGCGGCTCTGTCTGAACTCACCCAGTCCAATATCACCCCAAAGAAATGGCCGTTCAACCGCGTCATCGCTCTAGACGACGGACGCGTCAGGCTTGAATCCGACACCGCTGCTTGGATCGTCGACCGCGACCAAAGACTTATCTCAGCGCAGCCAGGCCAAAAATCCGAACCGTCGCTACCCGAAAAAACAAACCGTGGTCCGGGCCAGTCGCGGCGTATATCTTTCTCCCGGCAGCAAGCCGAATCACCGAGCGGCCAGCATCGTGTCGAAATACGCGGCGGCAACGTAATCCTTATCGACCTCAAGAAAGCCAACGCCGAGACCCGACTCACCCAGGACGGCATCGAGGGCAAGGACGGCTGGGTCGGCCCAGTCAGCTGGGCGCCTGATGGCCGGCATTTCGCCCTCTGGCGAGAACGCACGGTACCGGTTCGTCAATACCTCGTCACGGATTCCGTGAAGCAGACTAAGAAGCCGATATCCTACGACAAGCCTGGGGACGATCGCACGGAACGCATTCCTTGGGTCTTCTCGGTCGACGGAAAATCCTCTGGGCGCCCATCAACGGATGTTCTCCCGCTGTCACACACGACTGATCGTCTTGACTGGTCTTCCGACTCGAAGCGCCTGCTTTCCGAATTCATTAAGAGAGGCTTCACTGGACATGGCATCATCGAGTACGACATCGATCGCCGTTCTTGGCGTCGTCTTCTCACCGAAGAAGACCCCAAGTTTGTTCACTCCTTCGCGACCCGATACCGCTTCGACTTAAGCGAGGACCGAACTCTTTGGATTTCGGAACGAAGTGGCTGGCTTCACCTCTATGCGATAGACCTGAAAGACGGCAAGACACTGGGGGCAGTAACCGCGGGCCCATGGGTAATGAAGGAAGTCCTCAAGGTGGATGAAAAAGTAGGCTTCATTACCTTCTTGGCCCTCGGTCGTAATCCAGGAGAAAATCCTTATCATCAGCACTTCTGCAAAATCGGCTTAGATGGCCGCGGGCTCGTCGACCTAACGCCTTCAGACGGCCACCATGAAGCGACGTTTTCCCCTGATCGCAAAACGCTAATCGACGCATCCTCACGCGTCGATCAAGCCCCCACCTACACCCTTCGAAGCGGCATCGATGGACGCGTCATAGCCAAATTGGGTACGGCGGATCTGACGCCACTCAAGAAAGCAGGGTGGGCACCCACGATGCCCTTCGTCACCAAAGACCGAGACGGTAAGACGGATATCTGGGGCGTCGTGACGCGCCCATACCCCTTCGACGCAAAGAAGAAGTATCCGGTCATCGAGAATATCTACGCCGGGCCGCATAGCTCCTTCGCCCCTCACTCCTTCAACTGGTGGAATCGCAATCACCGTGAGCTTTCTATGCTCGGCTTCTACGTGGTACAGATAGACGGACGCGGTACCAGTAACCGCGGTAAGGAGTTTCACCAGGTCAGTTGGCGTAATCTTAAAGACGGCGGCTTCCCTGACCGGGTCGCGTGGATCAAGGCCCTCGCCAAGGTCGAGCCCGCCATGGATGTCTCCCGGGTCGGCATCTACGGAGGTTCTGCTGGCGGACAAAATACAGCCCATGCCATGTTGCTCTACGGCTACTTTTATAAAGCCGGCGCTGCTGATTGCGGCTGTTACGACAACCGAATCGACAAGCTCTGGTGGAATGAACAGTGGCTGGGCTACCCTATCGGTCCTTGGTACGAGGAGAACTCGTGCGCCTATTACGCAGGCTACCTGCGTGGTCGGTTATTCCTTTCCGTCGGAGAATCAGACACCAATGTCGACGTGAAGTGCAGTTATGATTTCCGCGATGCCCTAATCGCCGCCGGCAAGAAGGACCAGATAGAGTTCCATGTCGTCCCCGGCGCGAACCACGGTGCTGGCGAGTCTAACGAGATGCGCGAAAAGCGCGCCCGTTTTTTTGAATCCGCCCTTGGTAAACCTAATTAAACATGACCACCCCACCCCCAGGCCTGATTGAACTCAGGCTCAATAACGTCGGTCAGCTGTTCAATACCATGGACCCTTCGCCCTTCCATGAGCGCGACTTGGATCACGATGCCGAAGAATTCATCCTGAGTTGGGCGCGCGAACACGAGAGAGATTCCGACCTGCGCATTCGGGTGGTCCTCCGACAGCCCGAGGATCCGATCGCAGCCCAGCAGGTTCAGGAATCGATCCAGCATTATTTTGAATACCGCGCCCGGATCGCCCGTCGTGACCTCGGCGAGCTCTTTCGCGAAGGCCGGACCGCATTGCTCATCGGTCTACTCTTCTTGGCGGCCATCTTGGTCCTGCGTGACCTGATCGCACCGAGCCATGGCCTAGCCGATTTCATCCGCGAAGGCCTAATGATTTGCGGGTGGGTCGGCCTCTGGAAGCCCATCGACATCCACCTCTACCGGTGGTGGCCGCTGCAGGCCCACGGGAGGCTATTATCGAGGCTTTCTCGCTGTCCGGTCGAAGTGGTCTTCGAGGCCTAAAGACGGGGCTTCCCCGTGCTTATGGCCGGGGTAAGTAACTGGGATATGACGAATTTTTTACGATGAGGCATTGACTGAGGCCCCCCCCGGCCCCAATCAAACCCTTCCGCATGCAGAATTTCGCGAGCCAGTGCCTGGACCAGACCAAGGCCCTCCTCAAACTCAACTTCAATTCCCTTTCAGCCGATGGCACTGTCGTGCCGGTCGCAGGGGAAGTTTCACGGGCCGATGAGCCCGGCCACGCTGCCCTCGCCTTCGGGGAATATTTCCGCGCCACCGGAGAACTACACCTGGACCGCCAGAACATCGCCGAGATCGTCGCCCGAACGATCACCGCCCAGGTCCGCATCAGCAAGGGATCCGACAACGGCATGGCCTTCGCCTGTCTGGGCCTCCTCGCCTTCGGGCCCACCCGCGAGCGAAACCCGGTCTGGGAGATCCTCGATGAAGCCACCCGCGCCCTCATCGACGAGCGCCTCGCCATCGAGAACGATCACCATGACCACGTCCAGGCGTTCGACATCGCCAAGGCCGTCTGCCGCTTCTCCTTCGGCCTGACCAAGAAAGACGAGACAGGTCCGCTGGTCGATCGTTTCATGGATCGCATCGCCGCCGCTTCCACGGGCGGATTCCAAGACGAAGCTTCCAAGGCTGCTAACCCCGACAACTTCGGCGGCGCCTTCGACCTGTATGGCGTCGTTTCGCTGATCTTCATCCGCCAGTCGCTCCAGTTACACGCCAACATCCAGCTGCGCGATTCCAAGCTGCCTAAGTTACGAGCACTGGCCGAGAAATACATCCGCGTCATCATGGACACCGTCCGGGAAGACGGCTTGGGCTGGTCTTACGGCCGCGGCATCGGCGCCTATGGCCAGATGCACTGCATCACCTTACTCCTCCAAGCGCTACGCGACCGCTGGGTGCCGGTCGATAAGGAGCCGCTCGCGCGCGACCTCGTCCGCCGCCTCTACGCCAACTTCTTTACCACGTTCTTCGACGCCGAACACGGGCTGATCATCGTCCGGGACGCCGAGCGCGACACTATCCCTGGCCATACGACCCGCATGGCCAACTTCGACGCCGCGCGCTATCTGTCCCAGTGGTCGCGCCTCGCCAAGACCATCGGTGGGGCGATGGAAGTCGTCAAACCTGCCAGTCGTCTGCCGGTCTGCCGCTTCTTCTCCTTCGACAAGTCACCGCGTAAGGAACAAGGCCTGCTCTCTTACCAGGATCCCGCTTCCGGACTACACATCATACTTCCCCTCGTCTCTTCCGGGACACATCGCTTCTCCGACTCGCTGGCATTCCCGCATATGCCGGGCGTCTTCGACTGGCCTTCGAATCAGCAGACCAGCCCGTTCATCCCCGAGTTCACCATCGCCGGCAAGGTCTACACACCTTCCTTCTACGGCAAGAACGCCCAGGTCGCTATGGGTACCAAGGCCGGCACCTACCACTTCCGCTACGATCAGCCTGACCTAATCGACCGCGATGAGAAGCTCTCGGCCAACGTCGCCTCTTTGAAGGTGGACTGGGAGTTCAACGGCGGACGCATTATTGCCCGCTACATTCTGACCGCCAAGTCGGCCGTCATGCTCGACGAATTCCGTCTCGTGTTGCCGATCGCCGCGACACATTCGCGCATGACTCCGGGTAATGCTCTGGTGCTCGGCACCGAATCCCATCGCTGTGAAGTGATTAAGGACGACTTCCATTCCACTTGGGCCGAGACAAAGGTGGTCAGCGACAGCCCCAAGCATCGTACCTGCTGGGGCAAGGTCCACTTCTACCAGACCCTGCAGCGTGACAAGTCGATGCCCCTGCGGGCTGGCATGACCTACGCCTTCGAAATCGCCTACCAGCCCCACGTCGTGCGGGCCGGTGACGCGGTCTGAGGTCGGTTTCCCCCTCCGTCGAGCCTTCGGGGTTGTCCTAGGCCCTTTCCGTGCCCTATTCCTAGGGTACCTTTTCATGCCCAGTTCGTTCTACATCACCACGGCCATCGACTACGCCAACGGCTCGCCGCACCTCGGCCATGCCTATGAGAAAGTCCTCTCCGATGTGATCTCGCGCCACATGCGCATGAGTGGCCGCAAGGTTCACTTCCTTACTGGCCTAGATGAACACGGACAAAAGGTCCAACAGACCGCCCTCAAGCGCGGTGTCGAACCCCAAGTCCTCGTCGATGAGATCGCGGCGGTCTTCAAAGGCATGCTCGGCGAGCTGAACATCTCTAACGACGACTATATCCGAACGACCGAACCACGGCACAAGAAGGTCGTGCAGCAGTTCCTGCAGAAACTCTTCGACCAAGGCCTGATTTACAAGGGACAGAAGACCGACTGGTACTCAACCCGCCAGGAGCAGTTCCTCACCGACAAGGATCGCGACCCGGACGGATCCTGGCCGGAGATTTACGGCGAAGTCACCCAGACGACCGAAGAGAACTACTACTTCAAGCTTTCGCAGTTTCAGCCCTGGCTCGTCGAACACATCAAGTCGCACCCGGACTTCATCACGCCGCGCTTCCGCCAGAATCAGGTGCTCGAGTTCCTCAAGGAGCCGATGAATGACCTCTGCATCTCGCGTCCGAAGTCGCGCCTCACTTGGGGCATCGAGCTCCCCTTCGACACCTCCTTTGTCACCTACGTCTGGTTCGATGCGCTGACCAATTACTACTCCGCCGTGGCCGACAAGGGACTTTGGCCAGCCGACGTGCATGTCATCGGCAAGGACATCCTGTCGCCGCCGCACGCCGTCTACTGGCCTTGCATGCTCCAGGCGCTCGGTATCGAGCCACCGCGCCAGCTACTCGTTCATGGTTGGTGGACCGTCAACAATCAGAAGGCCTCCAAGAGCTCCGGAAATGCCACGAACACCCTCGGGTTCGCTGCTTCGCATGGCGCCGACGCGTTCCGGTACTACCTCTGTCGCGAGATGGTCGTCGGACATGACGCCGATTTCTCTACGTCGACTTTCGAAAACCGCTATAAGGCGGACCTCGGCAACAATCTCGGCAACCTAGTCAACCGACTCCTCAACATGGTCGGCCGCAACTATGCCGGACTGATCCCCGCCGCCGCGGCCGACGAAGATCTCGAAAAGAACCTCCGCCAACTTTGGAGCGATTCGATCAAGAAGTACAACGAAGCGTTCAGCGAATACCAGGTCAGCCACGCTCTCGAAGCCCTCTGGGTCTTCATCAGCGCCATGAACGCCTATATCGAGGCCCGTGCGCCCTGGAAACTCGCCAAGTCCGCTGACGCCGCCGACCGCGCCCGTCTGGATTCCTGTCTCGCGCACGTCGCCGAAGGCCTCCGCCTCGTCGGCACGATCTTAACCCCGGTGATGCCTGCCACCTGCGATAAGCTCCTGACGAATATCGGCCGACCGGTCGCCACGCATTTCGATGGCCAGCTTACCTGGTCCTTCGCCTGTACGGGCTCGAAGGTCGCCGAAAAGTGCATCCTTTTCCCACCGATCGAGGCCCCGACCGAAACTCCTTCGGCCTGATTGGACAATTCCCGCGGAGACCTTACCTTCACCTCCGTGGATTCCGTCAAGACCATCGACGAAGCTGCCTTGCTCGCTGACGCTGAGAAGCGTGCCGCGGGCGAAGGTTTCGTCAGCTATACCTTCCCGGCACCCGAACTCGATCCTCTCGCCGTCCTCGAGACGCTGAATGAACCTGCTCCTCGAGGCTACTTCGAGAATCCTTCCCGCAAACGTTCGCACGCGGCTGGCTCGCCGCTTAGGCAATGGGCTGGACGTGGCGATGAACGTTTCCTCCAGGCTGACCGTTGGCTACGCGAGCTGGACGCCAGCCTGACCTGCGTCGGACCACGTCCGCGCATCATCGCGACTTTCCCCTTCTATCCGGGTAACGATACCGACGGCGCCGAAGCCAGGCTCTTCCTGCCAGGCTGGCAAGTTGTCAGCGAAGATGGCCTGACGACCGTCACCCTGTGCGAACCCGCCGCTCCGGGCTGCGCCACCCGCCTGGCCATCCGGGCCGAAAGCTTCCGCAAATTCAGCTACCGCTCGAATCCTCCTCCGCCCCGGGCGCCGGTCCCGACCGTGCTTTCCGAAGTCGGCGGATCTTGGTTCCCGTCTGCGGTCGTCCGCGCGACCGAACTCATCAAAGAAGGCTCCTTCGAGAAGATCGTCCTTTCTCGTGCCTTCGACTGGCGCCGAGCCGAACCCTTCAGCACCTATGCGACATTACACCGCCTGCGTCGCGGTAACCCGCCTTGCCACACGTTCCTCGTCGACGAGGCTGAAGGCGCCCTGGTCGGGGCCACGCCTGAGACCTTGCTTTCCCTTTTCGACGGTGCCGTCCGCTCGGAATCGGTGGCTGGCACGACCCGTCGTGGCGAATCCGCTTCGGAAGACGCCAGCTTGGCTGAAGCGTTGCTTACGAGCGAAAAGGATCTCCGCGAACACAGCGCCGTCACGGCCTCGATCCTTCGTCGCCTCCGCATGGTGGGCGTCCTCGCCGCGACCTCGCGCAACGCCGAACTGCTTCGTCTCGGTAACGTGATGCATCTACGCACGCCCATCGAAGGCACTATGCCCGCCGACCGACGCTTCCTGGAAGTTGCCGGCGAACTCCACCCCACTCCGGCCGTCGGCGGTAAGCCGCGCGCCCTAGCCCTCCCTTTCATCCCAGGATTCGAACCCCACCAGCGCGGCCTGTATACTGGTGCCGTCGGCTGGGTGTGTTCGGACGGCTCTTCTGGTAAGCTCTTCGTGGCCCTGCGTTGCGCCCGAATCAAAGGCTCCGAGGCCCGCGCCTTCGCCGGCGCCGGCATCGTAGCCGGCTCGGATCCCGACGCCGAGTCGACCGAAACGGAGATGAAGCTCCGCACGATCCTCGAGGCGCTCATCTGAGGATGAAGGTCGTCCTCCAGCGCGTGCTTTCGGCGTCCGTTTCCGTTGACGGAAACATCACGGGTTCCATTGGGCCCGGCTATCTTCTGCTCGTCGGACTTGCCGCGGGCGACGATGAAACCACCGTACGTCGGCTGGCTACGGACGTCTCCAAGGCGCGCCTGATGGCCGACGCCCAAGGCAAGATGGGCGTCAATCTCCGTGACGCGGGCGGACAGGCCCTGGCCGTGAGCCAATTCACACTGCTGGCTGATTTCTCAAAAGGTAACCGCCCTTCCTTCAATGGCGCCGCCAAGCCGGAAGTCGCCAAACCGCTCTTCGATCTCTTTGTCCAAGAACTTTCCGCACTCCTCGGACAGCCCGTGCCCACGGGGGTCTTCGGTGCCGACATGCGTGTGGAACTGGTGAACGACGGCCCGGTGACGGTCGTGCTCGAATAGTTTAGGCTTAACCTCCCGCCCTGCCGTCCCTACCTCTAGGTCAGCCCATGCTTTCCGTCCGCATCATCCCTTGTCTCGACGTCCACGGCGGCCGCGTGGTCAAAGGCGTCAAGTTCGAGGAACTGCGCGACGCAGGCGACCCCGTCGCCGTGGCAGCGGCCTACGAGAAACAAGGTGCCGATGAGCTGGTCTTCCTTGATATCACCGCTTCCAGCGACGAGCGCCGCACCATGGTCGACGTCGTCGAACGTACGGCTGACCAGGTCTTCATGCCGCTTACGGTCGGCGGTGGTCTTCGTTCCGTTGAAGACATCCGCACGATGCTGAATGCCGGCGCAGACAAGGTCTCGCTCAATACTTCCGCGATCAAGGATCCTAACCTTGTGCTCGAGGCTGCCCGTAAGTTTGGCAGCCAGTGCATCGTTGTGGCCATCGATGCCAAGAACGTCGGCCCGGGTAAGTGGGAAGTCTTCACTCACGGCGGCCGAAACCCGACTGGTCTCGACGCGATTGAGTGGGCCCGCAAGGCGCACTCCCTAGGCGCCGGCGAGATTCTCCTCACGAGCATGGATCGCGACGGCACTGCTGCCGGTTACGACATTCCGCTCAATCTCGCCGTCTCCTCGGCCGTCGAAGTCCCCGTCATCGCCTCAGGCGGCGCCGGCAACCTCGACCATATGGCCGACGTCCTGAAGCAAGGCGGTGCCAGTGCGGTCCTCGCCGCCAGCATTTTCCACTTCGGGACCTACACCGTCCGTCAGGCCAAGGAGCACCTGCGTGCCTCCGGCCTGCCCGTGAGGCTTTAAGCGGCGGTAGGCGGCACGGCCTTCGGCATCACCAGGATCTTGTCCAGGCGATGTCCGTCCATGTCCACGACCTCGAAGATATGGCCAAGTGCCTCGACCCGGTCTCCTTCGGCCGGAATACGGCCAAGGGTCCGCATGATGAAGCCGGAGATCGCAGTGAAGCGGCCCGAGCCCTCGCCGGGGAAGCGACCCACAATACCCGTGGCTTCGCGAAAATCATCCAACGAAACAACGGCATCTACCACCCAGCTCCCGTCTTCACGTCGACGGACCGGCTTGGGCTGAGCGATGGGTGAACCTTCGTTTGGCAGCTCGCCCACGACAGATTCGAGGACGTCGTTCAAGGAGACGACGCCGCGCACCCGTCCGAACTCGTCGGAGACGAGAGCGATATGAATCTTATCCTTACGGAATCTCTCCAGCAACTGCGTGCCCGTGCAGTGGGGCGGGACAATCGGCGATTCGGTGAGCAGGTCCTTGATCGAGGCGGTGCCGACGAGGGAAAGATTGGCCCAGAGACGCTTGACGGAAACAACGCCGAGCGGACGGTCCGGAGAGCCGCGGTAGACAGGGAACCACGTGTGACCCGAAGCCACCACCTTGCGCCAGTTGACTTCATCGGAGTCTTCAAGGTTCAGCCAGACAACCCGATTACTCGGCGTCATGAGCTGCTCAGCGGTAATTAGATCAAGCGAAAGAGCGCCATGCACCATGCGATGCTCGGCGGCATGCAGTACACCGGAAGCCATCCCTTGGTCTACCATCATCCGGAGTTCATCTTCCGACATGGTGTCCTCGGGGGCACGCTTACGTCCAAACGCGAGCATGACGATATCGGCGCACCAGCTCATCGAGTTAACCAGCGGCGATGAAAGACCGGCGACCAAGGCCATCGGACGCGCTAAGGCTGAGGCCATCTTTTCAGACTCAACCAGAGCAAGGCGCTTCGGGACGATTTCTGCAAAGATAACGGTGACAGCACCGATGATGAAGGAAATCACACCCTCTGAGATTACCTGCGAGTGCTCGGCCACGAACTGCCACCGGCTGGCATCCAGCAGAGGCTTGAGCTTAAGTGCCAAAGGTGGACCGCCGTAGATAGCAGCGATGATGCCACCGAAGGTCATGCCTACCTGAACCGTCGAGAGAAACTTGGATGGATCGGCCAGCAGAGCTAAAGCCTTGGCAGCACCCTTGTCGCCGTTTTCAGCCATCTTGGCTAGACGCCTGCGATTGGAGGACACCAAGGCCATCTCGGCTAAGACGAACAAGGCAGTGACGAACAAACAGGCAGCTATGAGAAGAATTTCCACTTTTAGGGGGGTTTAGGGGGTGCAGCTCGCCCCGTCAAATCCGCTTGTTCACATCCTGCCTCCCCCTACGGTCTAACCCTCAATGGCGACCCATTTCGAGGCAATCATCGTAGGCAGCGGCATCGGCGGGCTGAGTTTCGCGCTCAACCTCGCTCAGCGTGGCCATTCCGTCGCCATCGTGACGAAGAAGACGAGCTCGGAATCCAACACAAACTGGGCCCAAGGAGGCATCGCCTGCGTCACCGATAAGACGGATGACTTCCAGAGCCACGTCAAAGACACCCTGACGGCTGGCGACGGTCTCTGCGACCTGGAGGCGGTGACGCACATCATCGAATCAGGACCTGCTCGTGTCGCTGAACTCATCGCCTGGGGCGTCGAATTCGAGAATGGCACCGACGGACAACCTGACCTCGGCCGCGAAGGCGGACATTCCAAGCGCCGCATCCTGCACGCCCGTGACATGACGGGTCGCGCCATCGAATCCGCCCTCCTCCGTGCTATCGCCCGTTCGCCCAAGGTCGTGATGCTCGAACACCACCTCGCGATCGACCTCATCACCCGAGCCAAGCTCGGAACCTGCCCAATCGGCTCCCCTGAAGACCGTGTCCTCGGACTCCATGTGCTCAACACGAAGGCCGGACGCGTCGAGACCCTTTCCGCCGATGCTGTCGTCCTTGCCACCGGCGGGACTGGCCAGGTCTATCAGTTCACGACGAATCCCGACATCGCCACCGGCGACGGTATTGCGATGGCTTACCGTGCCGGCGCCGAAGTGCGCGACATGGAGATGGTCCAATTCCACCCGACGGCGCTCAAAGCTCCCGACGGAAGCCGCGCTCTGATCTCCGAAGCCGTGCGTGGCGAAGGCGCCATCCTGCGCGACCTTTCCCAGCGGGCGTTCATGAAAGACTTCCACCCTCTGGGCGACCTTGCTCCGCGCGACATCGTTGCCCGAGCGATTGATTCGGTGATGAAGCGTAATGGTGCGCCGCACGTCCTGCTCGACGCCACCCAAGTGGCTAAAGGCCACTTCGCCGAACGTTTCCCACACATCTACGCCACCTGCCTTAAGGCCGGCTTCGACCTCACCAAGGAGCCCGCTCCAGTGGTTCCCGCCGCGCACTACCTGTGCGGCGGCGTCGCGACCGACCTGCGTGGACAGACTTCGCTGGCAGGCCTTTTCGCCGTCGGCGAAGTCGCGTGCACTGGATTGCATGGCGCCAACCGTCTGGCCTCCAATTCACTGTTAGAAGCCGTGGTACTTGCCCACGATGGTGCCGCCGTCGCTCATGATGAGATCATCGCCAAGCGCGTCGCCTCACCTGCGCTGCCATCGTGGATCGACGGATCGGCCGGCGATCCGGACGAACGCGTGGTACTCACCCATAACTGGGACGAGCTGCGCCGTACGATGTGGGATTACGTCGGCATCGTCCGCTCCACCAAGCGACTGCAACGCGCCCGCACGCGCATTGGCACCCTTTCGGACGAGGTCCGGGAATACTACTGGAACTTCCGCGTCGAGCCGAGGCTGCTGGAACTGCGCAACCTGATCCAGGTGGCGGAACTCATCATCGACTGTGCCCTCCAACGTCGCGAAAGCCGCGGCCTGCACTTCACCCTCGATTACCCGGCGAAGCTGGCAGAAGCACGTCACACTTCGGTTCGTCGCCCCCAAGGTCGCCCATGAAGATCGCCATCGTCGGCACCGGTGCCCTCGGAGGATGGTATGCCGCTCTGCTAGCCGAGGCTGGACATGAAGTTCATTGCCTCGCCCGGAGTGATTTCGAAGCTATCCGGACGCACGGCTTGACGATTCGGAACAAAGGCGCGGAACGCGTGGTCCGCGTTGCCTCGGCAACACCAGACGCCACGACCATCGGTCCCTGCGACCTCGTCGTCGTCACGATCAAATCTACCTCCAACCACGCCCTCCCGGCACTCATCACGCCGCTGCTCGGACCGGCCACGCTCGTCGTGACCCTCCAGAACGGCATGGGCAACGTCGAGGTCTTGGCCAAATTGCTTCCTATCGAGCGCGTCGTCGCCGGACTCTGCTTCGTCTGCATCAACCGTCTAGCCCCGGCCGTGATCGATACGACGCTCGCAGGCTATGTGCGGATGGCCGCCGCCCAGGGTCCCGTCAACCCGGCCGTCGAAACCGCCGTGGCTACTTTTGCGGGAGCCGGCGTGGATTGCCAGGCGGAGACCTCCTTGGAATCAGTCCTCTGGAAGAAGCTCTGCTGGAACATCCCCTTCAACGGCCTCTCCATCGCCGGGGGCAGCATCACGACCGACCTCATTCTGGCCGATCCTACGCTCAACGAACGCGCTTTCCTCCTGATGAAAGAAGTGCAGGCCGCTGCCGTCGCTCGCGGCCATGGCTTCGAAGACACCCACATCAAACGTCAGTTCGTGGTCACCGTCGGCATGGGCCCCTATCGTCCCTCCAGCCTCATCGATTTCGTCGAAGGACGCGATGTCGAGGTGGAGGGAATCTGGGGCGAACCCCTCCGACGTGGGCTCGCCGACGGCGTGAAGATGCCCGAAACCGAGAAGCTAGTCGCTGAGATCAAAGCCCGCATCGCGACTAGAAAATAGCACACCCAAGCCCAATGCGGCATGATCCGGTCAGATTCAGGCGGTGCATAACTTGTTGATTACCCGTTCTCGCCCCGGGACTAGAAGGGACATGATGGGACCTGTTGACCTTTGGCGTCAGCACCTCTCCCTTTCCCGCAATGGCCCGCGTCCAAGCCGTCACCTTCGACCTAGCAGGCACCCTGCTCTTCCCTCACCCGTCGGTCGGGGCCGTGTATGCGGCTTGCGCGAAACGTCATGGCGTCGAGGTCGAAGCCGCCGTCCTTGAAGCCTCCTTCCCGTTGGCGTTCAAAGGCGGTCCGAAGCACGCCAAGCCCGAAGTCTTCTGGAAGGAAGTCGTGCAACGTTGCTTCGGTCCGGCGCTCCCGTCCTCAAAAATCGACCTCGTCTTCCGGGAATGCTGGCAAGCCTTCGAGCGTCCGGAATCGTGGCGACTCGCCCCGGGGTCGCTCCAAGCAATCTCCGCTATCCGTTTCCTTGGCGTGAAGGTCGGCGTGCTTTCCAACGCTGACACCCGCATGCGCAAGGTCCTCGAAGGCCATGGACTGACCCGGCACCTCGACGGAATCTTCCTATCCGAAGAAACCGGCAATTCGAAACCCGACGCCAAAGCCTTTGCTCAGGCCGCGCGCACCTTAGGCGGTTCAGTCTCGGGCCTAGTTCACTTCGGAGACAGCCCGACGGAAGACGGCGAAGGCGCACGCGATGCCGGCGCCACCGGCGTGGTCGTCGGCGGTGCGCATGCGCCTGATCGATGCCTCCGCAACGAGAAGATCTCCGAAGCCCCTTACGCAGTCCGCGCCCTACTCACCGAAGGAAAACTCAAAGGGAAGTTCTCGCGGACCGTCCAGAATCTCCTAGCCAACCTCCGCGGCCTACCCGAAGACCGTGGCCGCTCCACCGACCGCGCGATGAAGACGATCGATGATGCAGTGCAGGACGCCTTTAAGAAACTCCGCCTCGATAAACCCGTGCCAGAGACCGCCATCGTGGCGCACTGGCTCGAACTGCTTCCGCTCAAGCTGGCCAAACGCTCCGCTCCGCTCCGCGTGCTCGAAGGCGGGAAGCTCGTCGTCCAGTGCGAGAACTCCATCATTAAGTCGGAGATCCGCTTCCACGAACGGGCGATGCTGGCCAAGATCCGGCTCCTGCGCGGTTGCCAGGAAGTGCGTTCAATTAGTTTCGTGAACGCTTAATCAGTTCGACTTCGGCTCGTAGGGCTTCTGGAAAACGTCCTTGAAGTCATAGACGTCTTTGAAGTCCTCGAGGTTATCTTCAGGAGAACGACCGAAGAGACCCGTGTCGATGATGTTGAAGACGATGTTGCCGACGTCGGCCGACTTACGAAGGCCCCAGTTATGCAGCAAGGGATACGACATCGGGCCGTAGGTCTCGATTACGTGCTGACGAAAGCCTTCGAGCAGCTGCGGACCGCTGACATGCCGATTCGTGGTGCTCTTGCCTTTCTTCGGTTCGCCGTGCGTGAGCTTCTGCGCGAGGTCGAGTCCCAGGCGGACCACGTCATAAGCCTGCGGCTGGTAACGGGGGTCCTTCTGACGGATAATGCGGACGGCTTCGTCGAAATCCATGATCAGAGCTTGGCGAGTTCGGCCAGCAGGCGGGCGTTCTGGGCTTCGGTGCCTACGGTGAGGCGGAGCCAGCCCATCATGCCATAACCTCGGAGCGGGCGCACGATTACGCCGGCTTTCTGAAGCACCGTGAAAGCCTCCTCAGCCTTGGGAATCTGCACGGCCAAGAAGTTGGCTTTGCCGTCGATATAAGGGAAGCCGAGCTTGTTGAGTCCGAATGATAGCTGGGCGATACCAGCGGCGTTTACCTCACGTGTGCGGCGGACGAACGCCTCGTCATCGAGCGCAGCTTCAGCGGCAGCGAGCGCGGGGAGATTCACGTTGAACGGCTGGCGGACGCGATTGAGGAGGCCACAGACCTCGGTCGAGCCCATCAGGTAACCGACACGCAAGCCGGCGAGTCCATAGGCCTTGGAGAAGGTACGAGAAAGGACGACCTTACGGCCGGACTTCATCAGCGGACGGAGATCCGCGGAGGCTTCGAGGTATTCTGTGTAAGCTTCATCGAGACAGAAGATCACGTCGTCGGGTAGCGAGGCGGCGAAGGCGAGGATGTCCGCCGGCTCGTCGGTGCCACCGGTGGGATTATTGGGGCTGGCTAGGAAGACGATACGGGTCTTGGGAGTGACCGCCGCGCGCATGGCATTGAGGTCATGGCGATAACCCGGCATCGGCACTTCGACGGGAGTCGCGCCGAAGAGCATCGTCGCGAGTTTGTAGACAATGAAGGCCTGGGATCCGAAGACCACCTCGTCGCCTGGACGAAGGAAGGCCTGCGCGAGCAAGATCATCACCTCGTTCGAACCATTACCGATGACGAAGTTAGCCGGCTCAAGGGCCCATTTCTTGGCGAGCTTCTCGCGGAGGAAGGTGCACCCGCCGTCTGGATAAAGATGACAGGTGTCGAGGGCCTTGTGGGCGGCGGCAAGGCCGAGGGGGGAAGGACCCAGGGGGTTCTCGTTTGAAGCCAGCTTGATGACGGCCGCCGGATCGAGGCCGAACTCACGCGCGACCACTTCGATGGGTCGGCCAGCCTCGTAGATGGGCTGGGTGAGGACGGGCCGATTGGCTAGGTCTGAATAGGAAGCCATGAATGAACTATTCAATGCGACTGTTCGTACGCTTGGCAAGCGTGAGCAGCCACCCTCCCCGCTTGCCACTGGCACCGCCGAGGCTTAAGCGTGCACCATGAAACTCGTCGTCACCGGCGCCTCCGGATTCCTTGGTCGCGAGGTCTGCCTCGCCGCCCTGCGACGCGGACACGAAGTCCTGGCGCTGGGCGGGTCCCGCGCACCGACGATTCCCGGCGTGGCGCAGGCTCGTGCCTTCGACCTCTGCTCCGAGGCGGCCCTCGAAGCCCTCCTGCTGGAGGAGTTTCCGCAGGCCGTGGTGCATTGCGCCGCTTTGCCGACGAGTGAAACCTGCTTGGCCGACCCCGCGCGTGCCAAAGCGCTCAACTCCGAAGTCCCAAAGAAACTCGCGCAGCTATGCTTCCACCTCGGAGCAAAACTCGTACACCTCTCGACCGACACCGTCTTCGACGGCGTGGTGGGCAACTACCAACCTACCGACCAACCCTCGCCGCTGAATCTCTACGGCGAAACCAAAGCCGCCGCCGAAGTCGAAGTGCTGCGCTATGGCCGTGAGCATGCCTCCGTCCTACGCACTTCGCCGATCATCGGTAACTCGGTCGGTGGCGACCGCGGATTACACGAACGTCTCTTCGCTTCATGGAAGGAAGGTAAGCCGACCGCTTTATTCACCGATGAGATTCGTCAGCCTGTCGAGGTGTCCAATCTCGCGGACGTTACCATCGAGCTATGCGAACGCAGTAATCTCTCCGGGCTATACCACTGGGCGGGTACAGATGCTATGAGCCGACACGAAATCGGCGTCAGAATCGCCAGACATTTTGGACTCAATACTGACGCCCTCTTAAGACCAATCAGCCGCGCCGAAGTTGCCTCGGCGGCCGCCCGGCCACGCGACCTCAGCCTGCGCCTCCACCCGTTGGCCGGAAAACTCCGTACCCAAGCCCAATCCTTCGAGGATCAACTCGCGCAACTGCGCGTTCCGCGAGGTTGTGAAGACTGGTACGAGAAAGAGACCGGCCGAAAGGTCGTGCGTCGTCTGGAAAAAGGCATAGACTATTGAGCATGGATGTTCTTCCGCGCCAAGCCGCCGACGCCGTCGCCAACATGGCTGCGGATCTCCTGCTCTTGGAGTCGTACCCTTCGCCCAAGAACGTCCGCTTCCGTGCGTATGCCTGGTCGGAACCTGCCTTCACCTTCGGCGTATCGCAGTCTTGGGCTAAATACCGTGAAATCGTCCCAACCCGCTACCCCCTCGTCCGACGTTGTACCGGCGGCGGATTGGTCTCGCATCTGGACGACTGGACCTTCGCCTTGGTAATTCCTGAGGGGCATCCCCTCTTTAAGGCCGATGCGATGGCCAGTTACGCCGCTGTACATGAAGCCCTACTCCAGGCGCTCCTACTTCAAGGCCAGCCCGTGAAACTCGCCCCGATGCCTGCGGGCACTCGCGACTTCCAGTCGCCCGACGATTGCGCCCGACGCGCCGAACCGAACGATCTTGTTCGCAGCGATGACGGCCGCAAGGTGGCCGGCGCAGCCCAGAAGCGCACCCGGAGCGGACTGCTAATCGAAGGCTACATCTGGCGTCCTTTCCTGCCTGGCTGCGATTGGGGTCGTTTTGAGAAGGACTTCATCCAGACGCTTAGCGCTGTCCTGAAGAGCCCGGCAGTTACCGTGCCTGAACCGACATATCATCAGTTCGACCACGAAGGGACGTGGGCTAAGTTCGCCTCACGGGACTGGAACGAGCGGATCTAAGCGAAGAGATCGAGTTCCGGACCTGCTTCCTTGGCCTTTGGCTTGGGTGCTACGACCTTCTTGGGCTCCGGAACAGGTGTGGGCACTCCTGCCATCGGTAAGGCCTTGGCGGGCAAGCCTGAGCCTGCCTCGAGCCCGCCGAGGATCTCACGGGCACGCTGCACGACCGCCGGAGGCATGCCGGCCAAGCGGGCCACCTGAATACCATACGAGCGGTCGGCGGCACCAGGAACGACGCGACGCACGAACACGATCTCATCCTTCCACTCCTTGACGGCGACAGACCAGTTGCGCAGGCGCTGCATGGAGTCGGCCAGTTTGGTCAGTTCGTGATAGTGGGTGGCGAAAAGCGTTCGGGGTCCGGCTTCGGCTCCGCCGTGCAGGTGTTCAGCGACCGCCCAGGCGATGCTGATGCCGTCGTAGGTGCTCGTGCCGCGACCGATTTCGTCCAGCACCACCAAGGAACGGGTCGTGGCGTTGTTAAGGATGTTGGCGGTCTCGTTCATCTCGACCATGAAGGTCGAGTTGCCACGCGAAAGCTCATCGGAAGCGCCGACTCGACAGAAGATGCGGTCGACGAGACCAATGCGGGCCGATGCGGCTGGCACCCAGCAACCGAGATGGGCGAGCATCGCAATCAGCGCGACCTGGCGGATGTAGGTGGACTTACCGGCCATATTCGGACCGGTGAGCAAGGCAATCTGTTCGCCGGTGCTGCTGAGACGTGTGTCGTTCGGCACGAACGAACCTGCGCCCGGACGGGACTGTAACATGCGCTCCACGACGGGATGGCGGCCTTGCTCGATCTCGAGGACATCGGTATCGTCGACGACCGGCTTGGTCCAGTTCGCCTCACGTGCGAGTTCAGCCCAACCACGGACGATGTCTACTTCGGCGACGGCCTGGGCCGTGGCCAACAAGGATTCGGTCCGGGCAATGACCTCGGCAAGCAGTGCCTGGAAAAGTTCGGCCTCACGGGAGAGGGCCTGTTCGTCGGCGCGAAGCACCTCGCGTTCCTTCGTGCGTAACTCTTCGGTGGTGAAGCGCTCGGCGTTCACCATGGTCTGCTTCCGGATATAATCGGCCGGCACTGCAGCGAGGTTGGCTTTGGTGATCTCGATGGCATAGCCGAAGGCGCCGTTATAACGTACCTTCAGGGACTTGATCCCGGTGCGGCCCTGCTCATTGCGTTCGAACTCGGCGATCCAGCCCTTGCTGTCGGACGCGAGCGAACGAAGTCGGTCGAGTTCGGCGTCGAAACCCGGACGCAGCGCCCCACCCTCGCTCAGGTCCACGGGGAGTTCGTCGCCCAAGGCGGACTCGAGCCGAGAAAGCAGCTCGGGCTCCGGATTGATGCGGCCGGCCTGTTCGGCGAGCGCGCCGCCTGGCAAGGCGAGCAGCTCCTCGCGGATCGGAGGAAGGGAACGCAGCGTATCGCGGACGCCACCGAGTTCGCGCGGATTGCGGAGACGGTTCTGCAGACGGGCGAGGATGCGCGCGATATCGCGGACACCACGCAGCGCTTCGCCGACGCGAGACGAAGCCCCGGGGTGCTTGAAGAATTCACCGACGGCGTTCTGACGCTGCGCAATCGTAGCGAGATCCGTCGAAGGTTCGGCCAGCCAGAGAGCCAACAGACGGGCTCCCGAGGGGGTCTCCGTCCGATCGATGGTCTCAAGCAAAGAACCTTCGCGCGAACCGTTGGACGAAGCGAAGAGTTCAAGGTTACGGGAGGAGGCCGCATCCAGCAGCACCGATGAGCCAAGTTTGGTCTCGATGAGACGGAAAAGATTCTTCGGACGGTCACAGAGCGAATCGGTGACGTATCCCAGGACGGCACCGGCGACGCCCAAGGCGGGATGGTCCTCCGTCAGGCCGAAACCAGCGAGGCCGTGGACCGAAAGCGTCTGGGCCACGAGCCGAGCGCCCGCGGCTCCATCGAAGTTCCAGCCAGGGAGACGGGAGGTCGCCCGGCCCTGCAGAAAGACCTCGAGCGCTTCACGATGTTCGGCGGGAGGTTCAAGACCCTCGGGGAGAATGACCTCACGGGGAGAGACCGAGTGAAGCAAGGGCAGCAGCCGCGCCGGAGAAGCATCGGTCGCCAGACGGAAATCAGCGGTCGAGACATCAAGCCAAGACGCATGCCACCCTTGCTTATCCCAGGAGATCGCCGCCAAGTAGTTGCCGCGACGCGAATCGAGCTGGGAGTCTTCGAGTGCCGTGCCCGGAGTCAGGATGCGGGTCAGTCCGCGGCGGACCAGTTTGCCGGCGACCGGGGCTTCGAGCTGGTCGCAGATCGCGACCTTCCACCCGGCGGCAAGCAGGCGGTTGACGTAAGCCGGAGCGGCATGGTGCGGCAATCCGGCCATCGGGGTCTCGTGTCGCTTCGTGAGCGTCAGGCCGAGGACCTTGGCGGCGACGACAGCATCTTCGCCAAAGACCTCATAGAAGTCGCCGAGGCGAAACAGCAGAATCGTCCCCGCGGCGAGCTTCTCACGAAACTCGCGGTACTGCCGCTGCATCGGGGTTTCTTTTTCCACTGCGTGGAGGGAAACTCCCCGCAAACGCGTGCGCAAGAACGTACTACCCTACCCCGCCCCTGCGGGGTGGGAAGTTGCTCACATCAGCTGGGCGGCGAGCTCAGACAGGGCGCTGCGGACGCCATTGATCAGGCGAACGTTGGCGGTGATGGCGTGGCCTTTCATGCGCTCATGGGTGTGGATGAGGCCGTTGGACTTACCGTCGAGGTAAGGGGTGTCGACCTGGTCTAAGTCACCAATGAGGACGACCTTGGAGCCTTCGCCGATGCGCGTGATGACCGTCTTGGCTTCGTGCGGGGTCATGTTCTGCGCCTCGTCGACGATCATGAAGGCGTGGCCGATTGAACGGCCACGGATGAAGGTCATCGCCTCGATCTCGATCAGGCCGGAGTCGATGAGCCACTGGTAGGGCTTGCGCGGCTGGTTGATGGCCTGGAACTGAGAGCCGAAGATCGGCTGCGGGGTCTTCATCGCCTGGGCCTTCTTCTGCCGACGCTGGGAATCGGTGGCCACGGCCTCCTTGGCGGTCGGCGTCGGGGCCGCGTTGCCATTTTTGGAGAACAAGACCTCGAGGTTGTCAAAGTACGGCTGGATGTAAGGCGAGAGCTTCTCCTCTTTGGAGCCAGGGAGGGCACCGATGTCCTTGCCAATCTGCACCACCGGACGGGAGACGTAGAGCTTTTTATAGGGAGAGAAATCGCTGAGCACCTGCGAGAGTGCCGCGGCGATGGAAAGGAAGGTCTTTCCTGTACCGGCGCGGCCGAAGCAGGTCACGAGACGGATCTCCGGATTAAGGAGGGCATCCAGGAAGATCCACTGCTCAAAGTTCTTGGGAATGACGCGCATGCCGCGGGGCATCTGGAGTCCCTTACGGGCGCCGCTGTCGGAGGACATGAACTCACGATAGAGTCCAAGGGGGACGAAAGCGCCTTCGCCGACATGGCGAGCCGGCTCGGTCCACGAATCGGACGTGAACATCACGTACTCGTTCATAATGAGCGGGGGCTCTTCCTTCACCTTCACCTGCACCTGGCCCAGCTCACGGAAATCCCGCATCGCCGCGGCGGTGACCTTGATGGTGCGGTATTCGCCTTCATCGCTGGTCTCGACTCGGTCGTTACGGTAATCCTGGACGTCCATCCCGAGGGCCTGGGCCTTTAGGGACATACAGGCGTCTTTGGTGACCAGCACCACGGGGCCTTTCGAGGTGTCGCGAAGGTAAAGTGCCGAGGCGATGATGCGATGGTCCGGAGCATCGACCTGCATGAAGACAGCCCTTACACGTTCGGCCTTGGCTCCGTTAAAGTGATCGCGGATCAGAGACTCATTGATGACGATGCGGAGCTCGCCGCCGTCGCGGAGCTTCGCATGGAGGGCGCCCGGCTTCGTCGGGTCGCCTTCGGCGATTTCCTTGAGCGGACGGTTCTCGAAAAGACTCCGAATGGAGCGGTTCACGCGGCGCGCGCTGGCGCCGAGCTGACCTTGTTGCGTCTTGAGACGATCGAGTTCGGACAAGACCTCGACAGGCACAGCAACGATGTGCTCATCGAACTTGAATAGGGACTCGGGATCGTGAATCAGTACGTTGGTGTCCAGGACGTAAGTCTTTTTCACGTCTCTGACTGTGACCGAAAGCGGATGAGGGGCAATCCGTAAAAGATTATTTCGGCTCTTCGATCGCGCTGAGGTATTCCCAACTATAGATGCCGG
Source organism: Opitutia bacterium (assembly GCA_947377865.1). Classification (GTDB taxonomy): domain Bacteria; phylum Verrucomicrobiota; class Verrucomicrobiia; order Opitutales; family UBA953; genus UBA953. The sequence goes on from CANCHK010000025.1 coordinate 28,132, forward strand.
TCCGATGACCGTCGCTGAACTCGAAGGTGACGGCATAGTTGCCGACGCGGCTCATTCCGGTGACGGTCACCCCCGGAAAGCGTCGCGGTCCGTCACCGCCCCATCGCTGCCCGAGAATGTCGACCTCACCCATATTCTCGGCGCTCGGCGAAACCTCTCGGAGATGTTCGGCTCGCAGGCATTGCTCGCGGCCGTCTTCCCAAGTGATGGCGACGAAATCGCCGATAATCTGAAGGTCTCGCGGCGGCCGCATAGTCCCAACCTGCGTCCAGCCAACCCGGAGGCAAGCAGGGAGCGAACGGCGGGACGACCTTGACTCCCCCGCCAGGCTCGGGAGTCTGGACGGACTATGGCAGGCGTAGGCAAACTCCTCAAACAGGCCCAGAAGATGCAGCGAGGCATCACTGAGGCCCAACAGCAGCTCACCACGGAGAGACTCGAAGTCTCCCATGGCGGCGGTGCGATTAAGGTCACGGTCAACGGACATGGACTGGTCCTCGCCCTGACAATCGACCCCGAGTTCATCAAAGAGGACAAGATCATGGTCGAGCAGGCCCTCGTCGCCGCCCTGCAGGAGGCTTCGGCCAAGGCTCGCGAGCTCCACGAAGCCACGATGTCGAAGGCCACGGCCGGTTTCTCCCTGCCCGGGATGTGATCGCTCGTGACTCCCTCTTTCGACAAGGTTCGCCAAATCCTCAAGATGCTTCCGGGCATGGGGCATCGCTCGGCCGAACGCATCGCCTTGCACCTGCTGGTCGAACGTCCTGGCAAACTCGCGCCGTTACTTGAATCCCTGCAGGCCGCCGCCGCCGCGGTCCGTCGCTGCGGTCGCTGCGGAAGCCTAGCCGAAGCCGAACTCTGCCCCATCTGCCTCGACGTCAAACGCGAGCCCTTTTCGATCTGCGTCGTCGAACAAGTGCCCGACCTCATGGCGATCGAGCGCTCTGCCGCCTATCGTGGCACTTATCACGTCCTCCATGGCCGGCTCTCACCCATCAACGGCGTTGGACCTGACCAGCTCAATCTCGCCAGCTTCGAGCAACGCTTGAAGGACGAACCCATCACGGAAGTCGTCCTCGCCCTCGGCAACGATATCGAAGGCGAAGCCACCTGTCATTATATCAGCGAAGCCATCCAAGCCGTGCGTCCGTCCATAAAGATTTCGCGCATCGGCTTCGGCCTGCCCAGCGGCAGCGGACTGACCTTCGCCGATCCGGCCACGCTGCGCAGCGCGCTGGAGGGACGTCGAGATGTCGCCAACTGATTCGTTCATCGCCTACCCGGCCGAAGCAGAGGCATTCTGGGTGAGTCAGGCTGAGCTGACTTCCGAGAAAATCGGCGACGAAGCCCTTGAAAGGATGACTCCGGCCGTGGCGCACCTTTCGGACCTCTTCACGACCGAGCGTCCCGGCAAGAAGTT
>CANCHK010000026.1 GCA_947377865.1 Opitutia bacterium
TGACTTCGGTGCGGGTGTAAGGGTTTCCTTTTCCGGTCCAGGGGTTGGGCATGGTGATGAGAGGGGAAGGGTGGTCGGGGGTTGCTCCTTGCGGGGATAGGTCTTATGCAAAGGACGTGGCCCGCAAGAGCGATTTAAAACATTACAGCGAGACGCAACTCCATCATTCCGAGACGGACATTGAGAATCCGCGTTCCCGGAGGCGAATTGTCGTCGCCGCTGATTACAAGGACGAGCGCCCCTGGGTGCTGTCCGGGGTGCGCTGCAAGGAGCTGGGACTTTTCGAAATCGCCCACCTCGGCATTGCCGAAATGCTGGCCCCCTATGAGGTCGTGAGGGCCAACCAGAGCGGGGCTTTCTTCATGGCCTGCCTCGCTGGTCAGGGACAGGTATGGGTGGATGGTCGTTGGCGAACCATCTCGGCGGGTCAGGCCTGTCTGCAGCCTGCCGGTATCCGGAACTCTTTTCGCATCGGGCGAAGCAAACGCTGGGACTTCTGCTGGATACGTTTCGGCGGAGGCGTGCGTTCCAACACCATCTTCCGTGCCAGTTCGCCGGTGCTAGCCGATTTCGACGGCGAACCCTTACGAGCTGCTATCACCGGGCTGATTGCTGAACTCAAAGGCGCCGTGGTATCACGTCGTAACCACCAATGGATTGAGCTGGCCTATGATTATGTAAGGAGCTTCGCCGGCAGCTTCCGCGGCGATCCACGGGTGCAGCGTCTATGGGATGAGGTGCATGGACGCCTTGATTTCGCCTGGGATACCAAGTCTCTGGCTCGTCAGTCCGGCCTGAGTTTCGAACATCTACGGCGACTGTGCCTCAAGGAGATTGGCCGCACGCCGATGAACCACCTGACCCATCTGCGCATCCAGCAGGCGATCCGACTCATCAGCGAATCCGACGACAAGCTCGCATTCATCGCTCGGAAGGTAGGTTTCGCTAACGGCAACAGCTTCTCCTCGGCCTTCAAGAAGTCGACTGGCCACGCCCCGTCTCACTTCCGGACTGAGGGCTGACGTCTGATTTGGCGGGAAATGTGCATTTGAGAGGGGTCGGGTTGCGGCTGGGGGTGTCGCTAAGTCTTGTAGGGTCTGAGGGGCTTACTTTCATAGTCCCATGCTTCCCCGCATTGCCCCCCTCCTGCGCCTCGCCATTGTCTGTGTTGCCGCCGTCCTTGGCGCAGCTCCAATCAAGGTCACCGTTGTCTCCGACGATCACGCCGCAGTCAAATCGCTCGTCGCTGAACTCAAGGGCGCCGGAGCCCAGGTGACCGAGGCTGATCGCCCGAGCGAGCTACTCGAGACGAAGCACGAGAAGGATGAAGTCATCGTCCTCTATCGCACGGACTTCACGCCTTATGAGGTCAGGGAACGCGCCGCACTCGCCGATCTTTCGAATCGCGGCATCGGTTTCGTCGCCTTGCGCGGCGCCATCGCCGGGCCTTCTGCCTCCTGGGCGAAAGACACCTTAGGCGCGGGTTGGACGCCGGATAGCCGGCACTTCCGCACCCTGATGATGCTTAATGTTCGTACCGACGCCCATCCGTTGGCCAAGGATGCATCCACTTTTGACGTCACCGACCAGACCGTTTTCGAACTCGATCTCAACGACAAGATTCAAGTGCTCGCGTCATCGTTCACCTCGAAGGTCGGAGCCAATCGTAAGAAAATCACGGAAGTCGCCGACAAGGTTTCGGTCTATGACATTCAGCCACAAGTCTGGGTGTTCGAGAATGCTCGCCTACGTTCCGCGGTCTTCCTGCAAGGTGAGGCCGAGACGCTTGCCCACGCCAGCTATCGCACCTTCATCAAGCGCGGCATCGCCTGGGCGGCTCGTCGCGACAATGTCGACGAACTTTGCACATCGAAGGACCTCGTCGACATGCGTTATCCGGTCGGCGGACCTAGTCGCGCGGCCCAGGCCATCGCCGCTTTCCAGATGCAGCCCGGCTTCAAGGCCAACGTCGTCTCGACTGAGCCCCTGATCAATAAGCCCATCGCCATCCAGTGGGACGAACGTGGCCGCCTGTGGGTCGCGGAGACTCCGGAGTATCCGAACGGCCGTCGTCCGCTGACTGCGGAATCTTGGCGCGAAGGCGGCGTGCTGGTACCCGGCAGCTACGATCGCCCGGCGCAGGACAAGATCAGCATCCTGTCTTCCAGCAAGAATGACGGCGTCTTCGACCAGAAGAAGATCTTCCACGAGGGCCTGGAGCTGATCACCGGTTTCTGCCATTATAAGGACGGTGTCATCGCCGTCTGCCAACCTCACATCGTCTGGCTTCGTGACACGGATGGCGACGGCAAGGCTGATAAGGAGGTCGTACTCTACGGCGGCTTCACCCCGGGCGACACGCACTTCGTCGCCAATCACTTCGTCCTGGCTCCCGACGGCTGGGTCTACGCCAGCAACGGCGGCGGTGGCGAGGTCTTCCCGGCTTCGAATCCCGAGCGCAAGGTCCGCATCTCCTCTGGCACTTTCCGTTTCAAGCCGGACGGCTCGGCCATCGAGCAGATCGCTTCGCAGGGCGGCAATAGCTTCGGCAACGAGGTCACCAGCAAGATGGAACTCTTCCACGGTAAGGCGACCAACGGTAATCCGATTCAGCACGTCGTGCTGCCTGAGTCCGTCCTCGCCAAGGCGCCGGGTACTCCCGCCAAGGCCTTCAGCTCCGTGAACCCGCGTCGCCCCGTCCTGCGTGCCGATCTTCCTGATCGAGCTCCCCTCCTGCAGATTGACCAGGTCGGCTATTACACCGCCGCTTGCTCTGTGGCTGTCCAAGAGCATGGCGCATGGCCCGAGGAATATCGCGACGCCATCTTCACCTCCGAGCCGATTCTCGACATCATCCACTTCGAAAAGCTGACCCCGAGCGGTCCGACCTTCCTCGGAGAAGTCACGATCAAGGACCGCGAGTGGCTGCGTTCCATGGACCACTGGTTCTGCCCAATTGACGTCTCGTTCGGTCCGGACGGCGCCCTGTATGTGCTCGATTTCTACACCCCCGTCGTCGCCCATAATGACACCCGCGGTCCACTGCACAGCAAGTCAGGCGCCTCTGTTCGCCCGGATCGCGAGCACTACTTCGGCCGTATCTATCGCATTCAGCATGACACCGCTCCGAAGTTTGCGATCCCCGATCTTTCAAAGTCCGATGTCGCCGGTCTCGTCGCCGCATTCGATCATCCGAACAAGATCGTGCGCTTCAATGCCCTCCGCGTGCTCATGGACAAAGACGCAGGACTCCTTGCCTCCGCCGTTGGCCCGCTCGTGACCAAGGTCCGCAGCGATGCCAAGGCCGAAGCCCGAATCCAGGCCCTCTGGGCCCTTCAGCGTCTTGATCGCCTGGAGGACGGCCTACTCCGCGTCCTCTGTGCCGATGCCGATGCGGATGTTCGTAAGAATGCCTTCCTCGTCGCCGAGGCTAGCCACAGCAAGCTGCCGACCGATGTCTTCGCTAAGGCCCTAGACGACTCCGAGCCGCGTGTCCGCCTGGCCGCTTTGCGTGCCATGGGCGCAGCGCCACTCGAAGCCTCCGCCGGAGCGCTCCTGCTGTCTGCTCAGGCCCGTATGACCGACGATTGGTCCAAGGCCGCCGCCACGGCCGCCGCCAGCGCTAATCCCGGCCCCGTAGTGGCGGGAATTCTCAGTGGTCCGTCCGATGCTGCTGGCGCCGAGTTCGCCCGTACGCTCGCTGCCAACCTCAACGGAGACGAAGCTTCGCTTGTGCTTACCGCTGCCGCCAAGTCTGCGAACAAGCCAGTCGCTGTCGCTGTCATCCGTGAAATCGCTTCGCGCCGCGTGGTCGCTCCGAGCTCGCTGGAATCCGCTCGCCAAGCCTTGCGGACGCTACTTGCCAGTGAGGATGACGCCATCTCCGGTTCCGCCGCCGCGATTGCCGCGCTCTGGTTTACCGATGGGAGCCTGAAGGCTGAGCTCGCTGCCGTAGCCGGACGTCTGGTGCCCGTGCTTGCTGACGCCAAGGCCTCGGCTGAAGCGCAGGTCGCCGCCGCCCGCGTACTCGTCCTCCTCCGTGACGGCGATCCGCAGGTTCGCGCAGCGCTCGCCCAGGCGCTCGCGGGTTCAAACGAAGCGGTCGCCGTCGCCACCGCCGGTGCCCTCGCCGCCTCCGGCGATGTATCCGTCGGCAAGGTTCTCTACGCCGCCTTCCCGAAGTCGACCGGCTCATTCCGTGCCACCTTATTCTCCGCTCTCGTCGGCCGTGCCGAGTGGGCCGGACTGGTGCTCGATGCCTTGGAAGCCAAGTCGCTCTCCGCGATGCAGCTCGGCCCCATGCAGGTCTCACAGCTCGTGCGCAATCCAGACGAAGCCGTGGCCAAGCGTGCTACCGCGGTCCTGGCCAAACTTAATGCCGGCAGTAGCCCGGCCAAGGATGAGCTCGTCGCCAAACTCCGCCCTGAGGTGGAGAAGCCTGGTGATGCGAGCAAGGGTAAGGAGCTCTTCGTTGCTGTCTGCCAGACCTGCCACAAGGTCGGTAATGTCGGCAACGACTTCGGTCCAAACCTGCAGGGAATCGGTTCCCATCCGGCCGCCGAACTGCTGGTGCACATCGTCGACCCAAATCGTATGGTCGACGACGAACATCGTACCTGGAATTTCAAGATGAAGGACGGAACCCAGTATTCCGCCCTTATCGGCAGCGAGAACCCCACCTTCGTGAAGCTCAAGCTTCCGGGCGGTTTGTCGGCTGAACTCAAGGTCGTTGATATCGTCAGTCGCGAGCGCAGTCCGAATTCACTGATGCCCGAGGGTTTTGAAGCCCTCGGTGCCGAAGGCCTCCGCAACGTGATTGCCTACCTGCGGAGCGTCGCTATCAGCCCGGAAGGCGAGACCATCGGTCGATTCCGGCTGCTCGACCTTCGAGCGGCCTTCACCGCTTCGACAGCTCAAGGCCTATACGCTAATAAGGACTCCAAGCGCGACACCTTGCCCTTCGCCCAGTTCGGCAAAGTCGAATCCAACGGCGTGCCGTATAAGGTCGTCGACCCCAAGACCTCTATGGACGGACTGAATGTCATCGTCCTTAAGGGCGGCGCATTCCCTGGAGCCTATTCCAAGACGTTAGCGCAGAAGGTCGAGATTCCGGTCGGCTCCGTGGCCAACCGCATTCACTTCCTCGGTGCTGTCGGCGGCTGGGGGGCCCATGCAGATGCCATCGCCATGATTGCCGAGGTGCACTTCATCGGCGGCAAGGTGCAGAAGAAGGTATTCTACGGTGCCCGCGACTTCGCCGACTATAATGGCACCGGCGACGTCCCAGGATCGAAGTCCGCCCGCCAGCTCCTGACTGGTGACACGCGACAGGTGCGAACCCTCTGGATGCCCGTCGAAAGCGATGAGATCATCGACAAACTTGTCCTCAGTTCAGCCGACACCGAAATCGCTCCGACGACCGTAGCGGTGACCATCGAAATCGGCGGCCCGCCAAACCCGCCCCGCGGCAAGGACGAGGGATCTCCCAAGGCAGGCAAGAAGGGTAAGGGTAAAGCCAAGGACAACGACGGCCCGAGCGACCTTCTCCCTAAGGATAATCCTAAGACCACCCAGGCTTACGGTCAGTCCTTTGGACCGCGTAAGGCCGGACAGCTTCGTGTACTATTCGCTGGTGCCGGCAGCTCTCATAACTTCCCTACATTCTTCCTTGGGACAGATGCACAGACTGCCAAGGCGGCGGGGTTCGATGTTGCCTCCACGCCAAACCTGAAGGAAACGCTCGAGCTACTTCCTCAGGCCGACCTCTTCGTGTTCAGCGGCAACCATGGGCAGTTCGGTACGCCTGAATTCCAGAAGGCCATCCGTGACTTCGCCGCGGCCGGGAAGGGCATCGTCCTCCTGCATGCCGCGACCTGGTATAACTGGCCCCTCGAGACCAAGTATAACGACGAGTTCGTCTGCGGCGGTTCTCGTAATCACGGCCACAGCGATTTCACCTTCACCGTCACCAAACCAGAGCACCCGATCATGAAGGGCGTGCCCGCCACCTTCGTGGTCAACGACGAGAGCTATAACATCGAGCTCACCCGTCCGGAGGGTGCCGAAGTCCTTGGTACGATTCCTCGTCAGGATTCCAAGGAAGGCTTCTCGAACATATTGCCGTCCGTTTGGACCGTCCGCTATCCCGGCGCCCGGGTTGTCTGCATTGCCCTCGGCCATGATGAGAAGTCGCACGATCATCCCGCTTATAGGCAGCTCCTCCTAAACTCCCTCACCTGGGTATCTAACAAGTAAAGAGAGTATGGAGTATGGAGTATCGAGTATCGGGGGAGTGATATGGTCTCCTTACGAACAAGTTCTCCAGCTCTCATTCTTTCTCTGACGCATCCTATACTCCATACTCAAAACTCAATACTCTAGCTCCCATGGTCTACCACTACGGAACCTTCGTCTTCAAGCAGGGTGTCACCCCAGTCCAGATTGAGAAATGCTTCGCCGAGATGCGCGGTATGGTCGGCAAGATCCCCGGACTGCTCTCCATGCAGCATGGCGTCTACCAGAGCGACGAAGGTCTGAATGACGGATTCACGCACGGATTCGTCATGACGTTCGACACCCCGCAGAGTCGTGACCGCTATCTCCCGCATCCCGAGCACGAACGCGTGAAGGAGATCGTCGTCCCGAACCTCGAGCGCGTGATGGTCTTCGACTTTACGGTCTGAGTCGCGCTCAGGCTTCGTCGTAAAGCCCCTTGCGTCCGGCGACCACCCAACTGGTGGCGCAGGTGACCAGGGCGTAGCCGCCGATCGAAAGTCCGAAGAGCTCGCAAGCCATGACCGCGCACGCCAGTGGGACCGCGCCGGCACCAGCGAAGACGCCGACGAAGCCGAGGGCAGCGCAGATGCTGAGCGGCAGACTAAGCAGGGCTGCCGCAGCGCTCCCTAAGGTGGCGCCGACGAAGAAAAGCGGCGTGACCTCGCCGCCGCGAAAACCGTAGCTGACGCAAAGGAAAGTAAGCAGGAACTTGAGCGCGAAGTCCGTCGGCCAAGACGGCTCGAAGAAAGAATCCTTGATCACATGAAGCCCCAGTCCGGTGAAATCGTAGAGGTGGCCAAAGGAGACGAGCCCCACGAACAGGATGCCGCCGAACAAGATACGCCCGTAAGGATTGGGCAGGGATTTCGCGGCGCTATTCCGGCGATGAAGGGTGAGGTAGAGTCGGGCGAGCAGACCGCAGGCCAGACCTAAGACGATCGCGGCGCCCAGTCCGCTAAACGAATATTCCGCGGGCAAAGGCAGGCGGTAGTCGGCATGTGTGGCGTGGAAGAGTTTGCGGCCGATGAAGTCGGCGAGGAAACCGCAGGCGAGACACGGAAGGATCGCCCAACTGCGCAGGCGGACAAACTCTAGGGCGAAGATCGCCGCGGCAATCGGGGTGCCGAAGACGGCCGCGAAGCCGGCTGAGACACCGCAGAGGAGCAGCGTGCGGTGCTCTTCTTGGTCAAACGTGAACCAACGAGCAAACTGTCCTGCCAGCGCGCCGCCCATCTGGAGCGCCGTGCCTTCTCGGCCGACCGAGGCGCCGCCCAGGTGGGAAAGCAGCGTCGTGCCGACGATCGCCGGAGCCATCGAGGCAGGCAGGGGGGCGGTCGGTGCCTTGATCTGGGCGATGAGGACCTTCACGCCCTCGGCAGAGGCCTTGGCGGGGGCATCGTAGATCCAGACCATCAGGAGGCCGAGGACGGGCAGGGTGAAGAGCAGCCAACGGTGTTCGTTGAAGGTGTGGGTGACCCAGTCCAAGGCATGGAGAAAGCCTGCCCCAGCGGCACCGACGACCAAGGAGACCCCGGCGATAATGGCCAGCCATCGAACCAGGTGGCGCATTAGCCTTGGCGTACTTTAGGGAGGAGGGCAGAGGCCTCCTGCCAGGAAACCTCGTGAGGTGCTCGCTGGGAGGCGGCGGCGAGGGCACTGGTCACGCCGGCGGCCTCGCCCATGGCGACGGCATTGCCGGTGACGCGATAGCTGGCGTGGGCGATGAAGTCGCCGCTGATGCAGCGACCGGCCATCATCAGGCCGTCGACGTCTTTCGCGATAAGGGCTCGGAGCGGGATGTCGTAAGGCTTCACCTTCACGCCCTGGTTGCTGTATGCGGGGTCGTTGCGAGTGAGGGCATGCACGTCGACCGAGAAAGTGGCGCGGACGACGCTGTCCTCGTGCCGGGCGCCGGCGACGAGGTCGGCTTTGACCACTTTGTAGCGTCCCTTGATGCGCCGTCCGTCACGGATGCCGATCTGCTCAGGGGTGGCGACAATCTGCAGTCCTTCCCAGTCGCCACCCAGGGCGCGGAGGGCTTTGACGATGCGGTGGAGTTCGGCGCGGGCGTTGAGGGTCGCCTTCGTGACCGCGGTGGCGTCGGTCGCATTGATGCCGTACTCGTGGTTCATCATCGCCAGGAGCAAGTTGTCGCGGATCGGGAAGATGGTCGGGCCTTGGTAACTCGGGTCGAAGCCGCCGCGCTTGATCTCGGCGAGGAGGTGTTTCTTCGCATCGTTCATGCTCTGCTTGCTCACGGCCGAGCCGGAACCGTGGATGAAGCGTGTCAGCTTCGAGGCATCCTTGACGACCAGGAGGGCGTCCATGCTGACCGGCTGGCAGGGACAGGCGTCGGCCATGCCGATCTCGAATTCGCAACCTGCGAGCGCTCCGACGTCGCCGTCACCGGTCGCGTCGACGAACGTCGCCGCCCGCCAGGCTTCGCGGCCGGACTTCGATTCGGTGACGATCGCGTCGACCCGGCGGCCGACCTTATGGACGGCCACCACGCGGGTGTGGAAATGGACCGTGACGCCGGCGGCGAGGCAGAGCTCCTCGAGGACCAGTTTCATGTCCTCGGGGTGGTAGCTGATGCCGTTGACCCCGGTACCGACGACCGCGTCACGATCACGAAGGCGACGCACCAGCTCTTGATTAAATCCCGGCTTGTCGAAATCGAGCAGGTAGCCGAGGAGCGAAGACGTCCAGACGCCGCCGAGCGAGCCATGGGCCTCGAAGAGTCGGACCTTGGCGCCGGCCCGGGCGGCGCAGATCGCTGCGGTAACACCGGCTGGCCCGGAACCGCAGACGATTACGTCGCTGTCGGCAACGACAGGAATATCCCGCTCGGCTTCGGTCAGGAAGCCGGGCTTGGGGCTCGAGGCGGCGGTGACCTTCGTCAGCGCCCCAAGGGCGCCTAGGCCAAGCAATGATGAAGTCAGGAAGCGACGGCGGGAAGGGGTCTGGTCCATGGGTGCAGATTGCGCCTGATTTCGTCTAAGCCAACAAAAAGCCCCTCGGGCGAGGGGCTTCGTGGAGTCCTGTGAGGCGGCTTACTTGACCGGGGAGTAGTCGGTCGGGGTAAGGAACTCGGACTTCACGCCGTCCTTGATCGTGAGCGAACCGCCGGCCTTCTGTTCGGAAGCGCCCTTGGCGGCGATCCAAGCCGGGTCGGCGCGGAAGGCGTCGAAGCTGGCCTTGGCGGCGTCGACGGACTTATGCGTCAGGAGATAGATGAGCGTATTGCCGGCGACGTAGGAGTTCTTCGCGCCCTTCTCGGCGTCAGCGAGGTTCCAATAGGTCACGTTGGTCATGCCATGCTTCTCGAAGAGCTTGAGGGTGTGGTCGCGGAAGCGGGCGTTGAGGTCAGGGAGGCGGCCAGCTTCGGTCGTGTAGGTGCGGAGCTCGAAGACACCGACGCCGTAGTTCTTGGCCTGGGCGAGGGCCGAGTATTCGGTGGCGGTGAGGAAAGCATTCTCGATGTGATCGATCAGCTTGCCGTCCTTCTCGGACGCCTTGGCGGCGGCCTTCCAATCTGGGTCGGCCGAGAAGGCCTTCCAAGAAGCGTCGTGGGCGGCGCGATCGGGGAACGCGAGGAAGTAGACGAGTTTGTTCTCGGTGTTATCGACCGGGACGAAGTAGCCGAGGCTGGTCATGCCGTGCTTTGCGAAAAGCTTGAGAGTATGATCGCGGAAGCGCGCGTTGAGGGCGTCAAGCTTGCCGGGCTTGGCGTAGTAAGTGCGCATCTCGAAGAAGCGCGTGTCAGGCTTATCGGCGGCGACGGCAGTCACGGCGAGGAGGCCAAAGGTGAGAAGGGAGAGCAGGGTCTTCATGTTATTTGAGGAATTCGGAAAGGTTATCTCGGGTGACGAGTTTGAAGGGAATCATGGTCTCCTTAGGGCAAGGCTGCTTCTTGGCGAGGAGGAGTGCGGCGTCGACGGAACCTTTTCCCTGGCCGACCGCATCTTGGAAGACGGTGGCATCAAGGCGTCCTTCTTTTACCGCGGTGAGGGCCTGGGCGATGGCGTCGATGCCGATCACCGTGACGTCTTTCTTCAGGCCGGCTCGCTCGAGGGCGAGCAGGGCGCCCATGGCCATCTCGTCGTTATGGGCGAAGATCGCCTGAAACTTGCCCTTGTGGGCCTGGATCCAGTTCTCGGTCAAGGCCATGGCCTTAGCGCGATCCCAGGAAGCCGTCTGATGGTCGACAAGCTTGAGGCCGGGGTATTTCGCAAAGACCTCGCGGGCGCCGGCTTCGCGCTGAAGCTGCGCCGACGTGCCCATGATACCGTGGAGCATCAGCACGCCGCCTTGGCCTTTCAGTTTCTTGGCGATCGCCTCCATGGCGATGCGGCCGGCGTCGAAGTCATTGGAACCGATGTAAGAGTCGCCGGCGGATTTCGTGACCTGGTTCACGAGTACCAAGGGAATGCCGGAGGCCTTGATGCGGTCGACCGCGGGAGTGCTCGCCTCAAGCTCGCAAGGGTTGAGGATGATTGCGTCGACCTTCTGGGCGATGAAGTTCTCGACCTGGCTGAACTGCTTCTGGACGTCGGACTGCGCGTCGACCATCACCAGTTTCACGCCGGGTTTCGTGTTAGCGTAGTCAACCACGGCTTCTGAGAGCTTGGCGGTGTACTCGGCCGAAAGATCTCGGGAAGAGAAGCCGATGAGAATCTCGCCCTCCTTGCGGGCTTCGGTTTTCTTGCAGCCAGAGAAAAGAGTGGCGGTGAGCGTGAGGGCGCAGACGGCCAAGAAGGCCAAGACGGCTTTGCGAGGGGTGATACGCATCCCCGAGTTTTACGAACGGGCCTGACGTCGGTCGAGCCAAACCGCACCCACGATGATTACGCCCTTGATGACAGCCTGATAATACGAAGAAACCCCCATCAAATCCAAGCCGTTGTTGATGACCCCGATGAGCAGGACGCCGAGCAGGGTGCCGGTGATCGTGCCTACGCCGCCGGCGAGGCTCGTGCCGCCGATGACCACGGCAGCGATGGCGTCTAGTTCGTAAGCCTGGCCCGCGTTCGGCTGTCCGGTGGTGATGCGCGCGGCAAGCACCACACCTGCTAGCCCCGTCAGCAGTCCACAGAGCCCGTAAGCCAAGAGCTTGACCCGCTCCACCGGGACACCGGCGGCGCGAGCTGCATTCTCGTTGCCGCCGACGGCATAGATGTGACGACCGAGACGGAAGTTTCGAAGGAAGTACCAAGCCACGAACGCGACGCCCGCAAAGCACAGTACGGGGATGGGGATGCCCCAAATATCTCCAGCGAGGGCGGTCAGTTCGTTCGACATGTTTGCAACCGGCCGACCGCCGCTGAAGATGAGGGCAAGGCCGCGGGCAATTGTCATCATACCCAACGTGACGATAAACGGTGCCACGCCACCACGGGTCACCAGGACGCCATTGACCAGGCCACAGGCCGTGCCGGTGAGTAAGCCTACGGCGATTGGAACAAAGACGGAGTATTCACCGGGATGGGCGAAGGTCGCGCAGGCGACGCCACTCAATGCGACGACGGAGCCGAGCGAAAGGTCCACGCCAGCGGTGAGGAGCACAAAGGTCACGCCGACCGCGAGGATCCCGTTGATCGAGACCTGGCGGGCGACGTTGGTGAAGTTGGCCAGGCTGAGGAAGGTGTCCGTCCACAGGGACAAGGCCAGTCCGACGAGCAGGATGACGAGCAGCAGGCCGAAACGGTGGAGCAGATTGCGATCGAGGGCGGGCATGGCGTTATAAAGGCATGGCGTGGCGGAGCACGGTCTCCTGGTCGGTCGTCGTGGCTTCGAGCGTGGCGGAGACGGAACCACGGCGCAGGACGACGATGCGGTGGGCCAGGGAGAGGACTTCGGGGAGCTCAGAAGAGACCAGCAGGACGGCCTTGCCGGCGCGGGCCAGTTTTTGGATCAGGGCGTAGATCTCAGCCTTGGCGCCGATGTCGATACCTCGGGTTGGTTCGTCGAGAATGATGAGTTGAGGCGCGCCGAGAAGGCATCGTGCAAGCAAGGCCTTCTGTTGGTTGCCCCCGCTGAGCTGGGAGATAGGCTGAGACGTGCCGGAAGACTTGATGGAAAATTCGGCCATCTGCGCGCCGACCGCAGCGGCTTCGGCGGTATGGTCCAAGAACTGGCCCTTGGAGAAGTTTCGCAGAGCGGTGAGGGTGATATTCTGGCCGACGCCAAGAGCAGGTATCAGGCCGAGGCCTTTACGGTCTTCGGTGACCATGCCGATGCCAGCGGACAAGGAGTCCTGCGGATTTCGAATGGAGATTGCGCGACCATTAAGGCGGATCTGGCCGCTTGAGGCCGGCTGTAAACCGTAGATTGCGCTGGCCACTTCGGTACGGCCGGCGCCCATAAGTCCGGCAAGGGCCACCACTTCGCCGCGTCGGACCTGAAAACTGACATTGCGATAGGACGGCTCGCGGGTCAGGCCAGAAACCTCGAGCAAGATTTCATCGGTTGGTGGCTGGCGGACAGGAAATACGTCAGCGAGTTCTCTCCCCACCATCATTGTGATGAGCTTGGCGGGGTTCATTTCTGAAGCTGGCGCTGTGCCGACTAAGTTTCCGTCACGAAGGACTGAGATCCGGTCGGCCAGTCGGAAGACTTCATCCATCTTGTGCGTCGTATACACGATGGTGACACCGCGGGCCTTAAGGCGGGCGATAAAACGGAAAAGGGCGGCAACTTCGTGGTCAGAAAGTGCCGCGGTCGGCTCATCCATCAGGATGACATCGGCATTACGCCCGAGCGCCTTGGCGATTTCGACCACCTGTGTCTGCGCGACGGTCAGTGTCCGCATCAGGCGGGACGGGTCGATGTCGGCCTCGAGTTCGCCGAGAAGTTCCGATGCACGGTGAAGTTGAGCCTCTTTGTCTATCCGGCCTAAGCGGTCGCATGGTTCGGCACCAAGCGTGATATTTTCCGCGACCGTGAGATCCAGGATGGGCATCAACTCCTGATGGATCATCGCAATGCCCGCGACCAAGGCTTCGTGGGGCGAGGCGAAGTCGGCATGGCCACCACGCCATTCAATGTGTCCGCCGTCCGGTCGGTAGAGCCCCGCGAGCACCTTCATGAGAGTTGACTTACCTGCGCCGTTTTCGCCCATCAGTGCATGCACCTCGCCCGGACGGAAGTCGACCGACGTCGATTGCAAGACGGTGAGCCCTCCGAAATCCTTGCGCAGTTCGAGGGCTCGGAGCATCGGCAGGAATCAGCAGCAGCCCGATCCGGGCGTACAGACTGACTTGTTCTGAAGATTGGCCGGGAAGCAGACGTCTTCGGCCAGGCAGGCCGTGTGGCGCATACCTAGAGAGATCACTATCTGCTTTTCCTCGAGTCGGGTGGCGATGACTGGGAAGTTCGAAAGATAGGGGGCTTCGGCTTCCACATCGACCGGAAGATTAGTCGAGCCCAGCACGCCGGCTCCCTTGGCGAGAATCTGGGCGAACTTCGCGGCCGTGATGCGGTGCTCGGTATCATCAGCTTGGTAGATCTGGAGTCGGCAGCTCGAGTCCGTGCGCAGGGTGCCTCCGCAGTCGACGAACTTCTTGTCGAGCCGGGCGACCTCGGTCACGTGCACATGTGGGCTCAGCAGCGTCGTGGTCGGGAGTTCGAAGCGCACGATGCGTCCATCCGCCTTGTTTAAGGCCTCCACGAGCTGCTGAAGGGACAAGGGGATGGGGGAGAGTTTCATCGGGAAGGGAGGTCTTTGGCCACGTCAGCCGGCCAGGCGGTCAGCGGACGGATTTCCAGTCGGCGATATTCGCACTCCGCGGCTTCGGATTGAATCTGCAG
This sequence comes from Opitutia bacterium, assembly GCA_947377865.1. GTDB lineage: Bacteria > Verrucomicrobiota > Verrucomicrobiia > Opitutales > UBA953 > UBA953. Next base: position 14,086 of record CANCHK010000026.1, read on the forward strand.
TTTGCCCGACTTGAGCGGGATGTCGACCGTCGAACCCTTCTCGCGGTAGCGGGAATTCAAGATGACATTGACCGTCTTGCCATTGAGGCGAAAGACCGCGTCACCATTCAGGGCGAAGCATTCGATTGTGTTCCACTCGCCGCGGGGCTTCTCATGGTAATCCGATCCGTGCCAGATGCGGGCCTCTGCGGTGGTCACCTTGCTTTTCGAATCATAGATGCGCTTCTTGACGGCGTCGTCGGTACGAATCGGAGATTCGACGATCGCGCCAGCCAGCGGCCACCAATCGCCAATGTCGCCTTCCTGGACCTGCAGCTCCTGACTGCGCATCCAGTATTTGGCCTGGGCGCCGTGTTCGCCGACGCAGAAGATCAGGATGCCGTTGTCACGTACCGCTTGGGTGCGGGGCTCCCAGCGTTGTTCGCCGAAGCGCTGTTCCGTCTTCAGATGGAAGTTCTCGTAGGACTTAAGTGTCGTGACTGCGCCAAAGACCTGGCCCGTGATGTGAAGGACCGTCTCGCCGTCGACCTGTCGGGTCGAGAAGACTTTTAGCGGGTCGTTGTTTAGACCCAGCACCGGATCGTCCTTCGGCTTGGCGCCGCGGACGTAGCCGGGGAGATCGTAGGCCCGATGAACAGGGCCCAGCCACTTTTCCCACTGGCTGAGCTGAGGGTCGAGCAAGGGCTGGAAGGACGACTCCGCCGCGACGGAGAGAACTCCGCTACAGAAGAGGGTAAGAAGCGGCAGGCGCATCAGCTTAGCGGACATCGCGCCAGAGCCAGATTATAGCCTCCGGGAGGAGCTGGGCGCCATGGCGAGCGTTATGGGTGCCTTCGCCCAAGATGAATTGGTAATCGTAACCCTTGGCCTTCCAGGCCGCGGCCATGGCTTTATTGGCTTCAGGCCAGACTCCGAACTCGTTGGTCAAGTCATGGGAACCGTCCTGCGAGAAGATGCGGATGTTCTTCTTCGGAGCATCCAGGATCATCTGCGGGTAGAGGTTACCGCCCTTTTCAGCACCCTTACTAATCACGCCGCGGATGTTGGTGAAGCTACCGATGGTCGTGAAGACCTTGCTGAAGGACTCCGGGCGCTGCCAGGCCGCGTTGAAGGCGCAGATGCCGCCGGAGGAGGAGCCGGCAATGCCGCGACGGAGCGGGTCCTTGGAGATCTTGACGCCCTTGGATTCGGCAAGCGGGATCATTTCCTCGACCAGGAACTTCGGATAGAGGTCGGTGACGTTGTCGTATTCGAACGAGCGGTTGGATTTGCCGAGCGGCTTGCCCTTGGCGTCTTTGGCGTTGGGTTTCTTGGGGTCGGGAATGAAGCCAGGGTTGATAAAGAGGGCGATCGTCACCGGCATCTTGCCTTGGGCGATGAGGTTGTCGAAGACGACCGGCACACGCCACTGGCCGTTGCGAGTCGAGTAATTCGAACCGTCCTGGAAGATCATCAGGCAGGCTTCGGACTTACCGTCATACTGCTTCGGGACGTAGAGGGCCCACTTGCGGCCATAACCTGGGAAGGCCTTCGAGTCGGTCATCTCGTATTCCGTGACCGTACCCTTCGGCACGCCGTCCTTCTCCTGGGAGTCGGGGCCAAGGACGTACTGGGAATCGTAGTCAGGCTTCTTGGGTTCGGCGCCAAGCAGGCTGATGGCCAGCAGGCATGGGAGGAGGCGGAGGAGCTTCATAGGGGTCCGCTGATATGAGACTCCCGAAGGGGCCGACACAAGCCCAAGAGGGTCAGGGGGCGGGCTCTTGGCCGACTTTCTTCAGCTTCCAGATTTCCGGGAAGTGCCAATGCGTCAGGCCCATCACGGCAAAGGTCGCGACACCGCCGAAGACGACGGAGTTGACCGTACCCATCAGCCTGGCCGCCAATCCGGACTCGGCCATGCCCAGTTCGTTGGAGCAGCCGATGAAGACGGCTGTCACCGCCGACACGCGTCCCATCATCTCAGGCGGAACGCTCGTCTGCAGAATCGTCTGACGGATGATTACGTTCACGGCATCGGCCGCGCCCGCGAAGAGGAGGAAAATAAAGGAGAGGATAAAGGCTGCGTCGAGGCCTAGGCCCAGGGCGGAGGCGAGGGCAGCCGAGAGCGCGAAGCCAATCGTGCTTAGTCCGAAAATGGCAAAGGATCCGTATAAAGAACTTCCAGCGTGGTTTAGGGGCGGCCGGATGATGAGGTAGAGTGACATCAGCACCGCACCGACCGAGGATGCCGCACGCAGCATCCCGAAACCGAAGGCGCCGACCTGTAGCATATCGGCGAAGATCGGCAGCAATGCTACGGCCCCCCCGAGTAGCACGGCGAAGAGATCCATCGTGAAGGCCCCGAGCATGATGCGCTGACTCAGCATGAAGTCGATGCCTTGACGCAGGCTGACCAAGATAGGCTCTGGCCGACGAGACTGGAGCGTCTGAGTCGTGCGGAGGGCGAACGTGAGAGCGAGCGAGACGGCGAAGCAGAGTGTTGTCGCTGTGTAGGCTACGTTCTCCGCATGAATCATCCCATTTTTCTCGCCAAGCCATACCATCAGGCCTGCTAGGCCTGGACCGATGACGCAGGCGAGCTCGAACAAAGTATTGCGCCAGCGCACCCCGCCAGGAATCAGTTCGCGCGGAAGGATTTCGGCGATGAGTGCCTGGCGTGAAGTCGTGAGGAAACTGCGGGCGAGTCCCCCCAGGATGACAACCCCGTAAATAACGGTAAGTTTAGCCCAGCGTTCTGTGAGGAATTCCGGAAGAAAGAGCAATAGGCCGAGTACGAGCATTGCCGTAAGTGCTCCGAGGGCGATGCGGCGGCGATTATTGGTATCCGCGACATGGCCGGCGAAGAGCACCGCGCCGACGAAGGGAATGACTTCGGCAAGCCCAATCGCACCGAGAGCCAAGGCTGCACTGGCCGCGTCGTCCTTAGTCAGACGAAAGACCTGCCAAGCGATGGCTACGTTCTGAATCTGGATGGCCAGCGTACCGAGTACGATTGCCGCGAGGTAGAAGCGGAAAGACCGTGAGCCGACAGCGGAAGCGGGTGCCTGCGTGGCGATGGACATCGGCTGGACTACTGAACGATGGTCACCGTTTAGGCAATCACCGCTTTGACCACGTTGCCCGCGACGTCCGTGAGGCGATAGTATCTACCCTGAAACTTGAATGTCTGGCGCTCGTGGTCGACGCCGAGGAGATGCTGCATTGTGGCGTGCAGGTCATGCACATGGACAGGGTCCTTAACGATATTGTAGCCGAACTCGTCGGTCTGACCGTGGACGTAGCCGCCTTTGACGCCGCCACCGGCCATCCAGAGGCTGAAGCAACGTGGGTGGTGGTCGCGTCCGTAGGTGTCCTTGGTGATCTTGCCTTGGCTGTAAGCGGTGCGCCCGAACTCTCCGCCCCAGATGACCAACGTATCTTCGAGCAGACCGCGTTGCTTCAGGTCCTTGATCAGTGCGGCCGAAGCCTGGTCGGTCTGCTTGCACTGGCGCTTGATGCCGCCGGGCAGGCCGCCGTGCTGATCCCAGCCCTGATGGAAGAGCTGCACAAAGCGCACGCCTTTCTCAATCAGACGGCGGGCCTGCAGGCAGTTAGCAGCGAAAGAGCCGGGGGTCTTCACGCTGTCGCCGTACATCGCAATCGTCGCGGGTGATTCCTTGGAAAGATCGGCGACCTCGGGCACGCTCGTCTGCATCCGGTAGGCCATCTCAGCCTGGGCTAGGCGGGCGTCGACCTCGGGGTCGAGTTCCGCGGCGCGTTGGTCCGCGTTGAGCTTGCCGAGCGCGTCGAGCATGCCGCGGCGGGCATGAGGCGAGACGCCTTCGGGGTTAGTGAGATAGAGTACGGGCTCCTTGCCGGCCTTGAACTGCACGCCTTGATGCTCAGAAGGCAGGAAGCCTGATCCCCAGAGTCTCGAGTAGAGCGGTTGGTCCTTGGTAGCGTCCTGCGAGACCAATACGATAAACGCTGGAAGGTTCTCGTTCATGCTGCCGAGTCCGTAGGATGCCCAGGCGCCCATCGACGGACGCCCCGCGACCTGGTTGCCGGAGCAGAAGAACGTGATCGCCGGGTCGTGATTGATCGCCTCCGTGTGCATCGTGCGGATTACGCAGAGGTCGTCGGAGACTTCGCCCGTATGGCTGAGTAGCTCACTATACTCTACGCCGCTCTTCCCGTATTTCTTAAAATCGACGAATGAACCGGCAAGCGGCAATGTTGCCTGGTAACCGCTCATGCCCGTCAGGCGCTGTCCTTGGCGTACAGAGTCAGGCAGCGGTTGCGTATGCTTCTCACGCAGAAGCGGCTTGGGATCGAGGGTCTCGAACTGCGAGGGTCCGCCGGCCTGGAAGAGATAGATGACGCGTTTGGCCTTGGCCGGAAAGTGCGTGCCCTTGGGTAAGGCGGCCGCTTGGGCGTCGCCGACGATGCCACGCATCGCCAGGGCGCCTAGGCCGAGAGCGGAGGTGCCGAGGAATTGCCGACGCGTATGGCGCATCAGGCCGTCGTAGGAAGGAAGTTCGGCGGACATGTTCAGCGGGAAGTGACGGCGGCGTCGCTCGCCAGGATGGTGGAGCAAACGAGGGTGAGGGCGGAGAGGGCAGGGTCGGCGGGCATCTTGGGCAGCTCGGGCGCTGGCACAGCCGGCGCTTTCTTTGCTTTCGCATCCAGCTTGGCGTCTGACTTCGTCGCTTTCGGAGGTGGCGGCGAGAACTGCGGAGGGTTGGCTTTCTGGGTCACGTAGAGTTCATTCAGAGCCGCCAGTTCGGTGGGGCGGGGCGAACGGGTGCAGACTAGGCGGAACGCTTCGGCGATCTGGGCGGAAGGTTCGGAGGCGGCCCGACTGACGCGCTGAGCCAGAGACTTCGCAGACTCGACGAACCCTGGGTTATTCAGGAGCACGAGCGCCTGCAGGGGTGTGTTCGTGTTCAGCCGTTTCGGCTGGCAGACCTCGCGGGAGCCGGCGTCGAAAATCAGCATGCTATCCGGTGGCGCCGTGCGCTTGCGGTAGGTGTAGACGCTACGACGGTTGGCGGACTCCTGCACGCTCTCGCCACCGACTTTCTCGACGAGCGTGCCTGCGGCGAGTAAGGCTTGGTCACGGACCATCTCAGCCGTCAGGCGAAGGACCGGTCCGCGGGCGAGGTATTTGTTCGAAGGGTCTTTCTCGCGTGCTTCGGCTGTCGGGGTCGAAGACTGACGGAACGTGGCGCTCAGGACGAAGCGGCGGAGCATGGCTTTGGTGTTCCAGCCGCTGCGGACGAAATCAACGGCCAAGGTGTCGAGCAGCTCTGGGTGCGTTGGCAGGTCACCCTGCATACCCAAGTTCTCGCTCGTCGCGACAAGGCCAGCGCCGAAGACCTGAGCCCAAAGTCGATTGACGATCACGCGCGACGTCAGCGGATGCTTCGGGTCGGTAAGCCAGCGGGCGAGACCAAGGCGGTTCTTCGTTAGGGAGTCGTTCCAAGGGAAGATGCGGTTCGGGACACCCGGCTCGCAGGGCTTGGTGAGGTCGGGCTTGTCGTATTCCCCACGGGTGAGCACGAAGCTCTTCGGAGCGAGGTCGGAATGTTCCATCGCAAAGAACGCCGGAGCGGACTCCTGATGGGCGGCGAGGGCGCGACGGGCTTCCTGGAGATGCGCCCAGGCCTGGGCGTAGGCCGGATCAGCGCGAAGACGGACATGTTCGGCATGGAGGGAGGCAGGCAAGGATGCCGCGTCGAGACCATGGAGGACAGCGACTTCGGCCGAGGTGAGGGCCGTACGCCAGAGCTGGATCTCGTCGAGCGAACCGTTGCGGAAGCCCGCGTCACGCGAGCGGGAGCCGATCTCCAGGGAGTTGTCGCGCGTCTTGGCGTTGAGCGTGTCGCGTACGACCGAGGTCTTCGCTTCTTTGCCGTCGAGGTAGATCCGGAGGCCGGCGGACTTCGACGAGCCGTCGTAGGTGACCGTCACGCGGCGCCAAGCATCGACCGGAAGCTCATCGACCATCTCGACCGAAGCGGCGCTGTTGGGCCAGAGGTGAATCATGCTCCAGCGGAGCTTGCCTTGGGTGACCAGCAGCTCGACGCCCGTCGCATCACCGTCACCGGTATAGAAGCCTGTCGAGTGCAGCACCGTGGCGCGGGCGTTCTTTTCGCCCAGACGGAGGAAGGCCGAGAAGGTGAAGGCGTCGAAACGGCCGAGCTGCTTGAACTCCGGGAGCTTGAAGCCGGCGTCGCCGTCGAACCGTACCGCCTGGCCGTTGACGCCGGGGACGAGCTGCAGGTCTTCCGGCGAGCCGCGTCGCTCGAAAAGGGCCGGTTTTCCGCCGGCGACGGCATCATCGATCCCGGTCTTCGTGAAAGCATCGAGCGGGAAATGGGCGACGGGGGCCGGTACCTTCACTTCGGCCTTGGTCGTGGCGGTCTGCTCGGTCACGAGGCGCTGCTCTGCGGCGCGCACGGCGGCGAGAAGTTCCGCTTCCTTGCGTCGTTCTTCGTCGGACTTAAACAACCTGACGAAAGGCGGAGGGACTTCGCCATGGTAGGAGAGCAGTCCGTTCTCGTTCTGGTCGCCGAACATCGCCGCCATCGAATAGTAATCACGCTGGGAGATGGGATCGTATTTGTGGTCGTGGCAGCGTGAGCACTCCATCGTGAGTCCCATGAATCCGTAGCCTGCGGTCATCACGCGATCGTTGATGCCGTCTTGACGGAACTCCTCGGCGATCGAACCGCCTTCGAAGGTCATGCGATGCAGTCGATTATAGGCGGTCGCGACGCGCTGATCCTGCGTAGGGTTCGGCAGCAGGTCGCCGGCCAGTTGCTCGGTCAGGAACTGATCATAGGGCTTGTTGTCGTTGAAGGCCTTGAGCACCCAATCGCGCCAAGGCCAGGCGAACATGGCTTTGTCTCCGGTATAGCCCCAAGTGTCGGCATAGCGTGAGAGATCCAACCAGCCGACGGCCAGGTGTTCGCCGAAGCGGGGCGAGGCGAGCAGTGCGTCGACGCGCTTCTCATAGGCGTCAGGAGACTTATCCGCGACGAAGGCATCGACCTCCGCCGGGGTCGGGGGGAGTCCGTTCAGGGCGAAAGAAGCGCGGCGGAGCAGGGTGGTGCGATTGGCTTCCGGCGAGGGCTTGAGGCCGACCTGGGCTACCTTCGCGGCGATGAATCCGTCGATCGAATCTTTGGCCCAGGAGGCCTCAGTTGTGGCCGGAGACGGATAGGACTGCGGGGTGACGAACGCCCAATGGGGGTCGTACTTGGCGCCCTGTTTGATCCATCGCTTCAGAATGTCTTGCTCGGCAGTTGAGAGCGGACGATGAAGCTCCGGCGGCGGCATGATCTCTTCCGGGTCGGTCGAGAAAATTCGTTGAGCCATCGCACTTTTCTCCAGATCGCCTGGTACAATCGCGATATCGCCGCTCTTAAGTTTCTTGGTGGCTCCAGCGAGTTCATCCAGACGGAGGCCAGCCTTGCGACCCTTGTTTGCATCCGGTCCGTGACAGCCATAGCAACGATCGGACAGGATGGGTCGAACTTCGCGATTGAAGTCGACGACACCATCACGCGAGTGCGTTCTACGTGTGGATAGAATACAGATGAGACCTAGAAGACAGACGAGGGTTAGCGCGTAAGCACGCATTGAGCGATGACACTCAAGTTCCACCCTCGGTTCCTGTCGAACGATGAATGGGGCGGTCCATTTGCTTGCACGAACTGTTTCGGTCGTTTGTTGGCCCTTTAAATTGCCCTTACGACTCTCTGTCACGGTCGCTCACCATATTAATGATTGATATAATCATATCTTTCATAAAAGATGGTTTTCAGTCATTTGGGCTTGCGGAATGTAAGAAAAAAGGCCCAATAACGGTATGGCGACCCAACTATTCGGAACGGACGGCATTCGCGGTAAGGCGAACGAATACCCGATCACTCCTGAGATTGCGCTCCGCATCGGACAGGCGATCTCCCGGGTGCTGCGTTCCAGCGGCGCCAATCATAACCGCGTCATTATCGGCAAGGACACACGTATCTCCGGCTACATGCTCGAAACCGCCCTAACGAGCGGCCTGGTGTCCAGTGGTATGGATGTTTTCCTAGTGGGCCCGATGCCAACGCCGGCCGTTGCGCATCTTACTAAGTCGATGGGCTGCGGAGCCGGCATCATGCTCACGGCATCGCATAATCCCTATGAAGATAACGGACTTAAGATCTTCGGGCCGGACGGCTACAAGCTCTCGGATGACCTCGAAGCCCTTGTCGAACAGGAAGTCCTTTACGACATCAAGGCGAACGGCGTCACGGGTCATAAGATCGGTAAGGCTTACCGAATCGACGACGCGCGGGGACGGTATATCGAGTTCACTAAACAGAGCCTCGGCAACTCTTACCTAGACGGTATGAAGATTGTCGTCGATTGCGGACACGGCGCCGGCTATCTCCTGGCTCCCCTTATCTTCAAGGAACTCGGCGCCAAGGTCGTGAAGCTCGGCGTTGACCCTGATGGTATCAACATCAACGCCGGTGTAGGCGCGCTGTATCCAGAGTTCGCCGGAAAGGTCGTGAGAGAGCAAGGGGCCGATATTGGGATCTCATTGGATGGCGACGCTGACCGTGTCATCTTTTCTGATGCGAGTGGAACAAGTGTATCGGGAGACCGTATCCTTGCCCTCTGCGCCTTGGCCTTGAAGGAAGAAGGCAAGCTGGCTGGAAACACTATGGTCTGCACCGTGATGTCCAATCTCGGGCTGCATGAAGCCATGCGCAAGGCAAGCATCGGCGTCGTGACCACAGCTGTCAGCGACCGCCATGTGATTGAAGCGCTACGCAAGGGCGGGTACTCTTTCGGCGGCGAGAACTCCGGACACCTGATTTTCGCCGACTATGCCACGACGGGCGACGGCATCCTGAGCGCCCTGCAGGTGCTTCGCTTCATGCGCAAGAAAGGCGCGACCTTGGCCGACCTCGCCGCCGGCATGCGCGAATACCCACAGGCCTTGGTCAATCTCAAGGTCAAGTCACGCGTCCCGCTGGTCCAGCTCAACGCCCTGCAGGAGGAGATCCGCAAGGCCGACGCCGCATTCGGCAACGCCGGCCGTCATCTTATCCGGTATTCCGGCACCGAGAACAAGCTGCGCATCCTGGTCGAGCACCAGGATCAGGCTGAAGTCGACCGCTGGTCATTGGTATTCAGGCAGGCAGTCGAGGCCGACTTCGAGAACCTCTGAGATGGCGACTTTTCATATTCCTTCCCCCGGCGAGACGCCCGGCTGCCATCCGATGACCGTCACGCGTTCACTGGCTGAGTTTCCTTTGGCCAATGTGCCGCTCCGTCGTCATCAGCAAGCCGCGCTCCTCGCCGCAGGCTGGATCGAGGCCGCCGGCGCTGAGGCAGACGTCCAAGTCCATCCGGCCGCCTGGTTCGCCCAGGCCGAACTTGCGACCTTCGTCGCCGACCTTTCCTACGGCACGATGCTACAGGCGGATGGAGTCGTATTACTGCGTCGAAGTGTCGGTGCCCGCGAAATGCGAACCTCCCAGTCCTTCGCGATCGCCTTTAGCTGGGACCTTCTGAGGGCCAACGTCGAAGCCATGACCGCCCGGAAGACCTATGCGCAGGAATCCGGTGCCCATGCCTCCCTCTATGTCGATGGACGCCTCCAGGTCGGGAAGGGTACAAAAATTCTTCCCGGCGTCGTCATCGAAGGCGACGTGATTATCGGCGATAGCTGTAAGGTGGGGCCGAACTGCTACATCCGAGGTTCGACGTCTATCGGCGACAAGTGTCACGTCGGTCAAGCGGTCGAGATCAAGAATTCGATTCTCCTGCCGGGTACCAATGTCGGGCACCTTTCCTACCTTGGAGACTCAATCCTCGGCGAGAAGGTGAACTTCGGCGCTGGCACGATCACCTCCAACCTCCGTCACGACGGCGGTGCGCATCGCAGCCCTATCGAAGGTCGCATGGTTGACACCGGTCGGCGCAAGCTTGGCACCATCATCGGCGACGGCGTCCATACCGGCATCCACACGTCGATCTATCCCGGCCGTAAGTTGTGGCCCAAGACCGCTACCTTGCCCGGCGCCATCGTCGACAAGGACATTCTCGCCTGACCATGTGCGGCATCGTCGGATATGTCGGTCGCAGCGCCGCCACCCCGGTCCTTCTAAGCGGGCTGCGCCGCCTAGAATATCGCGGTTATGATTCCGCCGGCCTCTCCATTCAGGAGGGCAAGTCGCTCCTATCCTTGCGTGCCGTCGGCAAGGTCGCCCGCTTGGCCGACAAGGTCCGGGCCGAGTGGTCCGAAGACCGTCAGTCGAAATGCTCGGTTGGCATTGCCCACACGCGCTGGGCGACGCACGGAGCGCCGACCGAGGCCAACGCCCATCCACATGCGGATGCCAGCGGTCGAATCCGACTTGTCCATAATGGCATCATCGAGAACTACCGCGTCATCCGCGCGAAGCTTGAGGCCAAGGGCCATGTCTTTTCTTCTGAGACCGACACCGAGGCTGTGTCCCGTCTTATCGGGGAATATTACAAAGGTGACCTACGCAAGGCTGTCATCAGCGCGCTCCGTCAGATCGAAGGCGCCTACGGCATCGCCGTCATCTCCGCCGATGAGCCCGGGCGGATCGTCGTCGCCCGCAAGGGAAGCCCGCTCGTCATCGGCGTCGGCGAAGGCGAGTGTCTCGTCGCTTCTGACCCGTCGGCATTGATTTCCCATACCCGGCGGGTCATCTACCTGGACGATGGCGACGTAGCCTTAGTCACCGCCGATTCCGTCGACATCACCGACCTAAACCATGCGCCCATGGATCGCGACGTGGCCGAACTCGAGTTCGAGGCCGGCGCGGTGGAGAAGGGCGGCTACGCGCATTTTATGCTCAAGGAGATCCACGAGCAGCCTGAGTCGGTACGCAATGCTCTGCGCGGTCGACTTGACCTACTGAACGGAACCGCGGTGCTTTCCGGAATGGGTGCCACGGCCCGTGAGCTAATCGAGCTACAACGCATCGTCATGGTTGGGTGCGGCACCTCCTTACATGCGGGGATGGTCGGGGACTTCGCCTTCGAGGATCTCGCTGCCATCCAGGCGGAAGTCCAACCGGCCGCTGAGTTTCGCTACCGGAACCCGCTCGTCGATGGGCGCGATCTCGTGGTGGCCATCTCCCAGTCCGGGGAGACCGCCGATACCTTGGCAGCCGTGCGCGAAGCCAAGGAGAAGGGCGCCATGGTCATGGGGCTCGTCAATGTCGTCGGCTCGACCATCGCCCGGGAAGCCGGTCGTGGCGTCTACCTGCATGCCGGGCCGGAGATTTCTGTCGCCTCCACCAAAGCCTTCACCGGGCAGGTAGCCGTCTTGCTCTTGATGGCCCTTAAACTCGGTCGTGGCCGTCGCCTGTCACGCGAGCGTGGCCTAGCGCTGGCTGGCGAGATTGGACGCCTTCCTGAGTTGATTGAGGCCGTGCTCAAGCAGGACTCAGCCATCGCGAAGGTCGCTGAATCCATGGCCAAGCATGAGCATGCTTTCTTCTTGGGCCGCGGGCCGATGCATCCCGTAGCCCTTGAAGGCGCGCTTAAGCTCAAAGAGATCTCCTATATCCATGCGGAGGGTTATCATGCCGCTGAACTCAAGCATGGCCCCATCGCCTTGCTGACGCCGGGAATGCCGGTCGTCGTATTGGCTAACCGTTCCTCCGTTCTTGAAAAGACCATAGGCAACGCCGAAGAGTGCAAAGCCCGCGGCGCTCATATCATCGCCATCGTCACCGAGGATGGCCCCGAGGTGGCTATCGCCGATGAAGTCATCATCATCCCTGATTGCGACCCTTTGATTGCGACGATCCCAGCGGTAGTCGCGCTGCAGTTGTTGTCTTACCACGTGGCCCGACTGCGGGGGTGTCCGATCGACCAACCACGCAATCTGGCCAAGTCCGTGACCGTAGAGTAAGGGAAAGGCCTTAGCGATAGACCTCAGACCCTTGCCGTTGATTGGGCCTGAGGCAGAGCCTTGCTGGAGTGGCCATGAATGAGACCTCCAAGAAGAAGTGCCGATGCTGCCACAAGACCAAGACATTGGACATGTTCCATCGCCTAGAAGGCACCGCAGCGATCCACCCGTTCTGTCGTCCGTGCCTCGGTGCGGCAGCCCGCCGTCGCTCGGCCCTGAGGGGTTCGCGCCGGACGGAGACTACCCGGGCCTGCGCCCAGTGCGACCAGGAGCTGCCAGTACAGATGTTCCATTGGCTGAGGGCCTCCGGCAGTTACCACAGCTACTGCCGCCCGTGCCATGCGGCCTACATGGCTGAACGTTACCGCCGCCTGCAGGGCGAAAGGTGATTTCAAAAAGGTTTCCCGCTGGTGGCTGGACCGGGACTTGAACCCGGAACCAATTGATTAAGAGTCAACTGCTCTACCATTGAGCTATCCAGCCAGACAGCGGGATGGGAATGAGTGCAAGACGCGGACGGGATTTCAAGAGCAAATGCACTTAAATCAGCAGAGAGCTTCCAGACGAGGCAAAGCAGGTGTTCGGAGTGGCCAGACCGGGACTCGAACCCGGAACCAATTGATTAAAAGTCAACTGCTCTACCATTGAGCTATCTGGCCTGCCGAACGCGTCGATTACGACACGCCCAAAGGAAAGGGTAAAGAAAAATTGAACCTCAGCGATGACCGCGCTGACGGACAGCCTCGAAAAGGCACACGCCAGCGGAGACGGAGACGTTGAGGCAGGGCACCTGGCCGAGCATCGGGATGCGCAAGAGGAAATCACAGGTCTCTGCGGTCAGATGACGGATACCGTCGCCTTCGGCGCCCAGCACGATTGCCAACGGACCGTTGAGTTTGGCGGCGTAGAGCGATTGGCTCGCCTTATGGTCGGAGGTGCCTGCCAGCCAGACGCCGGCGTCCTTCAGTTTCACGAGGGCGTTACGCAGGTTGTTTGCTTGGACGATTGGCATCGTTTCCGCGGCGCCGACGGCGACCTTGCGGACCGTGTCGGTGACCGGGGCGGAATTCTTGCGGGTGATGACCACGAACGTGCAACCGGCGCAATCGGCGTTGCGGATGCAGGCGCCGAGATTGTGTGGGTCCTGGACGCCGTCGAGGACTAGGATCAGCGGATCCTTGACGTCCTTGAGGAGGGCAGGGATATCCGCTTCGTCGAATTGACGGATGGGCCGATGGAGGTCGGCGTGGCGCGGGGCGCGATCGTTGCTCCGGGCCATGGTCGGATTACTTGCGAGCCAGGCGACCCTGGGCGTGGAGCGCTTCGGCGATCTGAATCGCGTTGAGTGCGGCACCCTTCCAGAGCTGGTCGCCCGAGACCCAGAGTGAGATGCCGTTGTCGAACAGGGTGTCCTTGCGGAGGCGGCCGACGCCACACTTCTCCTTGCCGGCGTAGTCGAGAGGCATCGGGTACTTCTTGTTGGCCGGATCGTCGCAGAGTTCGGCGCCAGGGAAGGCGCTGATGGCCTTGCGGGCGAGGGCGATATCGACCGGCCGCTCAAACTCGGCGCTGATGGCGATCGAGTGGGCGCGAAAGACAGGGACGCGGACGCAGGTGGTGGTGACCTTGAGGCCAGGCAGATCCATGATTTTGCGGCCTTCGTTGAGCATCTTCATCTCTTCCTTAGTGTAGCCATCCTCGAGGAAGGAATCGACCTGAGGGATGAGGTTGAAGTTAATCGTATGAGGGTAGACCTTCGGGGCGAGGGTCTCGCCCTTGGCCCAGGCGCGGGCTTGGGCGTCGAGTTCGCGCATCGCTTCGGCACCGGTCCCAGAGACAGCTTGGTAGGTCGAGGCGAAGAAGCGCGTAAGGCCGAAGGCTTGGTGAAGGGGGTACAGGCCCATCAATGCGATAGCCGTCGAGCAGTTCGGGTTGGCGATGATGCCCTTGTGGTTCGCTAGGTGGTGAGCGTTGATTTCCGGGATGACCAGTGGGACGTCGGGGAACATGCGATAAGCCGAGCTGTTATCGATGACGATGCAGCCGCGCTTCACGGCTTCGGGGGCGAGTGCGAGGGAGATCGAGCCTCCGGCGCTGAAGATGGCGAAATCAAGGCCTTCAAAGGCTTCAGGCTTGGCTTCCTGGACCGTCCACTCCTTGCCACCGTAAGTGACCTTGGAGCCGGCCGAGCGGGCCGAAGCTAGGGGGCGGAGTTCGGCCACGGGGAAGTTCCGCTTGGCCATGAGCGCCAGCAGTTCTTGACCCACCGCGCCTGTCACGCCCACGATGCCGATACGATATGCCATGTTCTGAGTTCGAGTTAGGTTTGAAGAAGGAGGTGACCGAACGCC
>CANCHK010000027.1 GCA_947377865.1 Opitutia bacterium
CGGGGGTGGAACCGTAGGCTTCGACGACCTCATAGCCCGGCTGGGCTTTGAGGAGGGCGACTCCGGTGGGCGAGATCTTGTCGGCGACGAGTACCTTAGGCATGGCGATAGCGTGTAAAAGTTTGCGTGAGTCATAAATGCCCGCCCAAGGCAAAGGCAAGCACCTACCCCCGTCCGGCTGTCATACGGGCTCAGAGCCGTCGGTGGGCATAATCCGCCAATTCGTAACAATCTGGGCTCATTTCTTCCAGAAAACGGCAGGGATCCAACGGGCGGTAGCCTTCGCCGGAGACCGCGAAGCGGGGGGCGAAAAGGAACAGCATGTTCTCAGCCCGGGTGCAGGCGACGTAGAACAGTCGGCGCTCCTCCTCGACGTCGCCCTCGTCGATGGCGCGGGTGAGGGGAAGGAGGCCGTCCGCGCAACCTAGGAGGAAAACGATAGGGAACTCGAGTCCCTTGGATTGGTGGATCGTCGTGAGGCGGAGCATGTCCTCCTCTGGCTCGGCTTTCTTGTCCGAAGATTCGCCGTTGAGCAAGGCCACCTGGGCGACGAGGTCGCCGACGTCGTCGAACTTCGAGGCGAACCCGATGAGGCCTTGAAGGTCCTGTTCGCGATCCTTCCAGTCGGGGAAGATCGTCTTGATGAAGCCGCCGTACCAACCCTCGATGCAGACGCGGACGGTCTCGGCCGGAGTCCGGGCGACCTTGATCGAATGCGCGTCTGAGGCGGCGACGAATAGGTCGGGCGCCGGTCCGGCGGGACCTGGCTTGGCCTTCGCAGCCTCAAGGCCTTCGAGCATGTCCTCGAGCGTGATGGTGAGGTCGTTGAAGTCGTCCTTGGCCGATTCCGGCACGCGCTTGAGGACGGTATCGGCGCGCAGCGCGCGGACCATGCCGCGGCCTTGGGCTTGTTCGGCCTCGCGGGCGGCCTTGCTGATCTTCTCGGCGGCGACGGGACCGACCTTCGGGAGCAGGCAGAGCAGGCGAGAGAGGGCGACCTGGTCGAGCGGGTTGTGTACGAAGCGCAGGTGCGCGAGGATGTCCTTCACGTGCGCGAGGTCGAAGAACTTGTGGCCGCTGGTGATGACGAACGGCACGCCCATCGCGTTGAGCTCCATCTGCAGCTCGAGCGACTGGTAGTGCGCGCGATAAAGCACGTGGATGTCCTTTAGCGAGTGGCCTTCGTGGTGTAGTTGCATGATCTTGCGGACCACGAGTTTCGCTTGTTGTGACGTATCCCCGACGGTGAAGACCGTGGGTTGAGGGCCGCGTTGACGGACTGCCTTGAGGCGACGGTCGAAGCCTTCAACGCGCGGGCGGTGGCTGAGGATTTCGTTGGCGAAGGCCAGAATTTCCGGCGTCGAACGGTAGTTCGTGTCGATTGTGTGGATCAGCGTGCCTGGGTGACGGTTCGGGAAGGCCACGATGTTCTCCCAATCGGCGCCACGCCAGGTATAGATACACTGCGCGTCGTCGCCGACGGCCATAATCTGATGCTCGCTGGCGAGCAGGTCGATGATGCGGCTCTGCAGGCGGTTCGTGTCCTGAAACTCGTCCACGAGGATGTGCCGGAAGCGCTGGCGGTAATGGGCGAGCGCAGCTGGATCGTTCTCGAGTACGTAGAGCCAGAGGCTCAGCAGGTCGTCAAAATCGCAGAGGTTACGTTCCTTCTTCGCGGCTTCGTAACTCATGCAGAACTGCATGAGCTTCTCCGGGCCGCCTTTCATCCAATCAAGGCGTTCGGCGAGGACGTCCGGGAGCGGTCGCAGCGTGTTGCGGGCATGCGAATAGGCGTCGAGGATCACGGCCGCCTTCGGGTTCGTCTTGTCCTTGATGAAAGCGCCGTCGATCGACTTCACGATCTCGGAGAACAGCTGCTCGGACTCCTTCTGGTCGAGGATGGTGAAATCCGGCGAGCGCGAGGCGACGGCGGCGTTGCGGCGGAGGATGCGCTGGCCGATCGAGTGGAACGTGCCGCCCCAGAATTGCCCGCGCGGGACGCCCGTGAGATCCTCGACGCGTTCGAGCATCTCCTTCGCCGACTTGTTCGTGAACGTCAGGAGCAGGATATCCCAGGGCTTGGCGCCTTGGTGCAGGAGCCAGGCGACGCGGTAGGTGAGGGTGCGGGTCTTGCCGGAGCCTGCGCCGGCCAGCACGAGCGCGGGTCCCCGTGGCGAGGTCACCGCGGCGTACTGCTCGTCATTGAGCTCGCCGCGGAAATCGACGGGGGGCAGGCCTTCCACGGGTTAGCGGGCGGGTCGCTGGCGGCGATCCATCAGGCTGAACTTGGCGACCTGCTCGTCGGCGCGGTAGGAAGAGCGGACCAAGGGGCCGGACTCGACGTGCTTGACGCCGGCGGCGAGCGCGAAGGTCTTCCACTCGGCGAACTCTTCCGGCGTCACCCAGCGATCGATGGGCGCGTGTTCCTTGCTGGGCGAGAGATACTGGCCGATGGTCAGAATGTCGACGTCGGCGGCGGCGATGTCGCGGATGAGCTGAGCGACTTCGTCCTTCTGTTCGCCGATGCCGAGCATGATGCCGGTCTTCGTGATGAAGTCGCGGGACTTGGCATGTTTGAGGACCCAGAAAGAACGGTCGTAGCGGGCCGTCTTGCGGATCGGGCGCTGCAGGCGTTCGACGGTCTCGAGGTTGTGGTTAAGGATGTCGGGACGCGCGTCGAGGAGCGTGTCGAGGTGCTCCTGTTCGCCACGGAAGTCGGCGGGCAGGACTTCGATGGTCGTGTTTGGGCAACGGTGGCGGGTGGCGCGGATGGTCGCGGCCCAGACGGAAGCGCCGCCGTCCTTGAGGTCGTCGCGGGCAACGGAGGTGATGACCACATGCTTCAGATTCATCAGGGCGATGGACTCGGCCACGCGGGCCGGCTCGCCGAGGTCGAGTTCGCTGGGTCGGCCGGAGAGCACGGCGCAGAAGGTGCACGAGCGCGTGCAGACGTTGCCGAGGATCATCACCGTGGCGCTACCGCGGGACCAGCATTCGCCCATGTTGGGACACTGTGCAGACTGGCAGACCGTATGCAGCTTGTGCAAGTCGACGTTCTTCTTGGTCTCCAGGAAGTCCGGTCCGCTGGGGAGCTTGGCGCGGAGCCAATCGGGTTTGCGTGCGGACTCGATCATGGAAGGAGGGCAACATTGCCGTCCTTGGCCGTTTTTCAACCTAACAAAGAAGAAGGGGTGCTCTCCTCCCGGAAAGCACCCCTTTTGCTATGAGTTACGACTCAGACCTTAGAAGGTCTTCTTGAGGGAGAAGGCGGTGATGCTGGCTCCGTTCTGCAGGTCCGAGTAGGTGACAGAGGCGGTGAAGCCGAGCACCGGGTAGCTCAGGGCGATGGCGTAGTCGTAGTCGGCATCGACCCACTGACCGTAGTGGAGGCCGAGGTTCAGGCCCTTGACTGAGGCGACATCGTAGCTGTAGTTGATTTCGTAGTAGTCGCCGAGGTTGTAGGTGTCGTTCACGGCGAAGGAGTACTTCAGGGTCAAGCCGTTGTAGGCGAGGGAAACGTTGGCTTCCGAGAAGTTCTGGGCGGTGTTGTAGGTGTAGTTGAGGTAACCGATGGAAGCGTCGAAGGCGCCCAGCTTGAAGCCGTAATTACCGTAGACGTCGATCTCGAGTTCGCCGGTAGCGGACGAGACGTTGGAAGCCCAGACGCCAGCGGAGAGGCCGGAGGAATGGGAGACGTCGTAGCCACCCTGGATGGCAGCCTTGCCGCCGGTCTGGCTGAGTCCGCGCCAGACGTAGTCGCTGGTGATGGCGAGGTTGCCCGAGGAGGTGAACGCCGGGGCAGCGGCGGGCGCAGCCTGAGCAATGCTCGCGGCAGCGGTGAGGGTGAGGAGGGTGATGGAGGTGTGCTTCATGGCATCTGTCGATTTGCTCAAAGTTTGCCAATGCACCATATATTTCGACAATCGTGTGAATATTGGCGAATAAACCCCAACGTTTGCCTAAAAATAAGCCGACGATGCTCTATTTTAAGCCTGAATCATTGAGCTTAACTCAGATAACACTCGAGATGCGCCTCGGCTGATTTCGCCCAGCTGAACTCCGCCGACATAGCAGTCTTCTGAAGTGACTTAAAGGCCGCAGGTTGCTGATAAAGCTCCAGCGCCCGGTTGAGGGCCCATTCGATGCCACCTTGATCTGCATGCTCAAAAGTAATCCCGGTCCCTTTTTTCTTTCCGTCCCATTCGCTGACGGTGTCAGCTAGGCCACCGGTGGCGCGGACGATTGGTAGGGTGCCGTAGGCCATGGAATACATCTGGTTAAGACCGCACGGCTCGAAGCGGCTGGGCATGAGGAAGAAGTCGCAGCCGGCTTCGATCCGGTGGGACAGTCCGTTGTCGTAGCCGATGCGAACGCCGCACAGCGCAGGGAAGTCGGCGGCAAGGCGTTTGAACTCGTTCTCAAGCCATGCGTCTCCGCTACCCAGAAGTACGAACTGGATTTTTCCTTCGCGTAGGAACTTTGGTAATACGCTGACGGCTAGGTCTAGGCCTTTCTGCTCCCAGAGACGCGAGACTACGCCGATGAGCGGGATATTCCGGTCGCTGTCGAGGTTGAGTTCACGCAGTAGCGCCGCCTTGCATTCGGCTTTGCCCGTAGGCTTCTTGGCGGAGAAAGAGGCAGCGATATGCTTGTCGTCCTCGGGATTCCACTCGTCGCGATCGACGCCATTGAGGATGCCGCGTAGTGCACCTGCTCGGCGACGGACAACATCGTCTAGCCCGTAGCCGAAGTCAGGGGTAAGGATTTCCTTCGCGTAGGTAGGACTGACGGTGATGACCTTGGCCGAGTGCAGGATGCCTCCTTTGAGGAAGTTGATACCTCCGAGGCATTCGAGCTCCAGCGGGCTCCAGAGGAATGCCGGCAGGCCGAGGTAGGTCATGATTCGCTTAGGGTAGAGTCCCTGGTGCTGCAGATTATGGATCGAGATGACAGTCTTCGCTCCGCCGAGCGCGGTCAGCTTGAGCGTGGTGTTGAGCAAGACCGGCACGAGGCCGGCGGTCCAGTCATGGCAATGAATGACGTCGGGTATCCAACTGGTGGTCAGGCAAGCGTCCAGGCCGGCTCGTCCATAGAATGCTGCGCGTTCGCCAGCGTCGTCCCGCGCCGGGTAGATCTCCCGGGCGCCATAGAAGTCCTCGTGTTCGACGAACCACGCCTCGAAGCGGGGTGAGACTTGCTGGGTGCGGATACGGCAGCCTGCTTTACGCGGGTCGCCGTTTACCCCGACCTTTAGCGATTCGATCAGCGTGCCCATCTTCTCCCGGCCTGGTACTGAGCCGTAGAGCGGGGTGATCGCGCGTACTTCATGCCCTTTGGCGGCAAGGGCCTTGCCCAGTGCCACGGTGGCGTCGCCCAGGCCGCCGGCTTTGGACCAGGGTGCCAGCTCGGGGGTCACGAAAAGGATTCTCATACGGAAGTTGGGATGTCGCGGGTGTGTCCGAGTCGGTTAAGGAGCGGAATCAGGGCAACGAGGATGATCAGCGCGGCGACCATGGCGATATTGCCGGCCAAATCATGGACGGTGCCGAGTGAAGAAAACCCGACTTGTCCATGTTCGAGGCCAGAAAAATCTCGTTCGAGAGACTTCGAGCCGTGGGTGAGCGCGTGGAAGGTGAGGTAAGTGTTGCGGCCGATGTTGAGCAGGATTGCGGTGAGTCCTGCGAGGCCGATCATCGCGATGCGGCGGAAAAGCGCCCCAGGGAAGCTGCCTTCAATGAAAACGGCGCCGAGAAAGGCTCCGGCGAAGACGCAGGCGGAGAGCGAGCGGATCCCCGAGCAGGCTTCGGCGACGCCGACCGCATCCCCATTAGGGAAGGTGATGGTGTTACCGTTGACCCGGATGACATGGCCGGAGGCGCGCAGAATGCCGGAGACAATTTCGGTCACGTCGGTGAGGAGTTCGCCTTTGATCTGGTTGTCGACAAGGTAGAGGAAGGGACCCGAGATAAGCCAGACGCCGGCTGGGAAGAGTAGCAGGCCGACGGCCTGCCAGCGGGAGTGTGCAGTTGGGACACAGTCCTGTGGCCCACGCACGGAGAGAAAGGCGAAAGCGAGCGCGGAACCGGTCATTCCGAATGAGATAGCGAGCGTCGGGCCGAGGCCGGTGCCGAAGACTGCGCGAGCTGCGGCGCCGAAGCCGAAGAGAGTCAGTGACGAGAATGCTAGAAGTTGGGCGAGAAGGAGTGCGGTCTTGGAGGAGGGGGCGGAAGGTTCGGAACGCCCGCCGGCGAGGAGGGGGCCGAGGTCTTCCCATCGTTCCCAGAGTACGTAAGCCGAGAAAAAGGGTACAAGGTAGCCGAAAGTATAATCATCCTTGGTGCTCCAAATCGTCCACTGGTCCCAAGTTGTGAATGCCGCCATGCCGACCAGTAGGAGTCCTAGGCCCCGGGTGGTGCCGTCGAGATTAGACTGTTTTCCTTCCGTCATCAGAAGCGGGGCACGGCGGCCAGCAGCGTCTTGGTGTAGGGGTGCTGGGGGTTGCCGAGAATCTCGGCTGGCGTGCCTTGTTCGACTATCTTGCCCTTGGACATGACAAGGATGTGATCGCTGACGTGTTCGACGACAGCGAGGTCGTGTGCGATGAAAAGGTAGGTGAGGCCGAACTGTTCTTGAAGGTCTTGAAGCAAGTTTACGACCTCTGCCTGCACGGAGACGTCGAGCGCCGATACGGGTTCGTCGCAGATGATCAGCTCGGGCTGTACGGCGAGGGCTCGCGCGATGCCGATGCGCTGGCGCTGACCGCCTGAGAATTCGTGTGGGTGGCGGCGAAGGTGTTCGGCCGGTAACTGGACGCTGCGCAGGAGTTCGGCGCAGCGGGCTTCGCGGTCGGAGCGGGTCATCTGCGGAAAATGAATCTCCAGAGGCTCGGAGAGGATGCTTAGGATGTCGGCGCGCGGGTTAAGTGAGTTATACGGGTCCTGAAAAATCATCTGGATTTTCTTGCGCCACGGGAGGAAGGCAGCGTTGGAGAGGCCGCCGATATCCTGCCCCTGATAGAGAATCTTGCCGGCGGTCAGTGGCGCGAGTTTCACGATGGCGCGGCCGGTCGTGGTCTTACCTGAGCCGGATTCGCCGACGAGGCCGACGGTCTTGCCCTTGGGTACAAGGAAGGAGATGCCATCCACGGCCTTCTTGGGCTCGGTTTTCTGGAAAAACCACGCTGCACGTCCCGGATAATACACGGAGAGGCCAGTGACTTCGAGGAGGGGGTCGCTCATCGGGATACCTTGAGTTCGTCCGAAAGGGTGGTGAGGCGGCGGCGGCGCTGGCCGAGGCGTGGGATGCAAGCTATGAGCGCCTTGGTATAAGGGTGTGATTGCGTGCGCATGATCTGTTCGACGGGTCCGTGTTCGACGATCTGCCCCTTCCACATGACCGCGACTTTGTCGGCGAAGTTCGCGATGATGCCAAAATTGTGAGTGATGAGGACGATGCTCATGCCGCGCTCGCGGCGCAGGCGGGCGAGGAGGTCCATGATCTCCTTCTGGATGGTAACGTCGAGGGCGGTGGTCGGTTCGTCGGCGACGAGAATCTTTGGGTTGCAGGCGAGTGCCATGGCAATCATCGCGCGCTGCTGCATGCCGCCTGAGAGTTCGTGCGGGTATTGGTTCGCAACCCGTTTGGGGTCGTGGATGTGTACCTCGGCGAGCGAGCGGATGACTTCCGCCTTCACATCTTTTATGCTAGGTCGGTGCAGGGCCACGGCTTCGCCAATCTGGAAGCCGATGGTGTAGACCGGGTTCAAGGAGGTGCCGGGTTCCTGGAAGATGTAGGCGATCGAGCCCCCTCTGATCTTGGCGAGCTTTTCCTCGGGGAGGCTGAGAAGTTCGACTCCTCCCAGCCTGACGGATCCGCTTAAGGTGCAGGAGGGTTCGGGGGGGAGTAGACGGGTGAGAGCCAGTGCGGAGACGGATTTTCCAGAGCCAGACTCACCAACCACGGCTAGGACCTCTCCTGCGGCGAGTTCGTAGCTTACGCCCTGGGCGGCGACGGTCGCTCGGTCACCCGTACGAAAGGTGACGCTGAGGTCCTGTACTTTCAGGAGAGGCTCGGCGGACATGGTCGGCAACATAGGTCGGGTGCGGGCTAAGGGGAAGGAAGAACGGCGTTCATTCGGTTCGCCAGCGGTCTTCGATGACCGTCTTCGGTGCACCGCGCACCTTACCTTCGCGGAAATCCTTCAGGTCGATCTCGCGTTGCTTTGGGTCGAGCCAGAAGAGGCCATACTGGCCTGGATCTTCGGCGGAGCGCACGTCGAAACCTTCAGGGAATTTGACCCAGCCCCAGTGGGCGATGCGGTAGCCAGGGACACGGAAGCCAGGGATGAAGTCGGCGAGGTCGTGAATGCGATGCTGCATTGCAAACGACAGCTTGATCATCTCGTCCTCTTCGGTGGCCTCGCGGAAACGGTCGATGAGTTTGGAGAGCTCGGGGTCGTCGATGCCGGTGATGTTGTTCGTCTGGCGCTTCGGCACCTTGCGTCCGTCGGCCAGTTTCTCGACGGCATTGTCGGTGTGGTGCGATTCCCAGAGGGCGGGTAGACGGCTCGAGACGGACCAGGCCCAGAAGACGATATCATGGTTCTTCTCCATGACCTTGCGGTACATGGTGGTGTGCTCGAGCGTTTCGGGGCGGTATTCGAGGCCGCAACGGCGGGCGGATTCCACGAGCGTCGCGAGATACTTGCGGCGGTCGGACGTATCGAAGGTCAGGCGGAATGATAGCCGTTCGCCAGCGGCGTTCATCAGAATACCGTCGGAGCCAGTTTGGGTGAAGCCGGCCTTGGCGAAGGCGGCGCGGGCTAGCTCCGGTGAGTAGCGGCGCGGGCGGATGGAGGGGTCGGTGAACTTACCAAGCCCTTCGCTGAACTGGTTGAGTCGCTCGTAGTCGCCACGGTAGAAACCGTCGATCACGCGCTGGAAGTCGGTGGCGTGCTGTAGTCCGATGCGAACGTCGAGGTCGGAGAGGAGGGGTTTCTGTGTGTTGACGTAGAGACCGTAGGGTGGGCGGGGGATGTCGTTGAAGAACTGGGCCTTAGTAAGGTAGCCATTCTGATATGGCTTCTTCTCGTTGGTGCCGTACCAGTAGCGCGGCATCATGATGGGCATGAAGTCGATCTCCCCGGCTAGCATTGAGGCGTAGGCGCTGTCAGGCTCGCGGATGACCTCGTATTCGATGACGTCAGGATTATAGCGGTGGCGGTAGAATTTTCGATGGTCGCCCCACCAGTCCTTGACGCGGGTCAGGGTGACCGCTTTCTCGCGTTGGAATCCGTCTGGACCCACAAAGTAGGCCCCAGTCGTGGGATGGAAGCGATCGTTGTATAACTTTTCGTAGTTAGGGCCAAATTCTTTGAAGAAGTTGCGCGGAAGCGGGCGCAGTTCACCGAGCTGTTCGAGTTGATACGGCCGCTTACGTGGCGCCTTGATCGAGATCGTATGGTCGTCGTATTTGGTGATACCTCCCCATTCCCGTGTGTAGTAATCCGCATACCAGTCGGCCTTGGCCCAGGGTGAGCGATGAAAATAAAACGCGTAGAAATAGTCGTCAGCAGTGATCGGTTGGCCGTCAGTAAACTTCGCGTGCGGGTCGAGTCGGAAGTAGGCCGTCATGCCGTCGGTCGACATTGCCCAGCTCGTCGCCAGGGCCGGGATTGTCTCGTCGGTGTTGGGGTGCGACGACAGTAGGCCGAAGTCGTTGTTGTCGTAGAGCTCCCCCCGGAAGCCATTGTTGGCGTTCGGACCGACGCGACGGAGCGTGGGTGGGGTGGACGGCGTGAACTGGCGTAGGACGCCGCCCCGGACGGCGCGCGTATCGGCAAACTCTTTCTGGTCTCCTCCGTCTTGCCAGACGAGATCTTTTGGGAGGTCGGTCGTGGCGGCGAAATGGAAGAACTCCTTGTGTTCGGCGTAGTAGGCCGTGGCCTTGGGGTCTTCATAGGTCTGGGCCGAGACGCAGGTCAGGGCGAAGAGTAGGGCGAGCAAGGTTCTCATTTTTGGGTACGCCGGAGATCGAAGGCGTCTTGGAGTGCTTCTCCGATGGAATTGATCATGACCATGGTGCCGACGAGGCAGAAGAGCGTAGGGCCGAGAATCCACCAGGCGTTCCAGTTCTCCTTGGCCTGATGGAGAAGGTCGCCCCATGACGGTTCAGTAGGCGGTAGGCCGAAGCCGAGGTAGTCTAGCGCGGAGAGCGAGAAGACGAGTCCGTGCAGGCTGAAAGGCAGCGTGGTGAGAATGACGGTCGCGCAGTTGGGCAGGATGTGTCGCCAGATGATGCGGGCGTGTCCCGCTCCGAGCGAGCGGGAGGCCGTCACGTAGTCACGAGCGGAAACCTGGTAGGCAGAGGCGCGCAGTTGCTGGGCGAGTCCGATCCAAGAAAACGCGACCAGAATGAGGATGAGGATGGCGAGCGAAGGCTCAAGTAGGCTGGCGAGGAAGATGATGGCGTAGAGGAAGGGGATATTGGACCAGATTTCCATTAGGCGCTGGCAGACCATGTCGAACCAGCCGCCGAAGTAGCCCATCGATGCGCCGAGAATGAGACCGACGCCGTAGACGCAAGGGAGGTAGATGAGTGCGGAGAGGAGGAGGATGCGGAAGCCGCCGAAGAGGCGCGCCACGATGTCGTGGCCAGATTCGTCGGTGCCTAGCCAATGGCCATCGAGTGTAGGCGGGCAGGGTGAGGGTACTTGTGTACGAAGTGCACCATGAGGAATCCAGTCGGTGCGGTCGTCGACGGGCACACGTTGGGCAACCTTGCCGTCGATGAATTTTGCGCGGGCGATGCCGACGCCCTCGGCGAACAGCCGAGCGTCGCCATGCGGCCTTCCGTTGATAATGGTCCAGGTCTGTCGGCGGGTGCCGTCTGCGTTGATCGTGAAGATGCGTCCTTCTGCGATGGTGCCGCGAGGGTCGGCCCAGCGGCCATCGGCGCCGGGTGACACTTCGGGCAACACCTCGCAGACCTCGCCCGGAGCGAACGGCACCGGCGGCATCACGAGCCAGCCCCGTCCGTCCCGCTGGAGTTCTTCGGCCAGTAGCCGATAGTTGGGTTCGCCTTCGATGCGAAGTCCGAGTTCACGTCCGGAGATGAATCCGGCGAAGACCGGGTAGTGATACATGCCGTCAATCTTGAGTACGAGGGGGCGGTTGCCGACGAGCAAGGGGCCGAGTGTCGCGAGTGCTGAAATCCCGATTAGCAAGAGTAATGACCACCAGCCCATACGATTACGGCGGAATCGCTCAAGCCTCTGCACCGTGATGGGGTCGAGCACGTTCATGCTGATTTGTCGAAACGGATGCGCGGGTCGACGGCGGCAACGCAGAGGTCGGAGACGATGTTGCCGATGAGCATCGCTAGGCTCGAGAGAGTAAGGAGCCCGAGGAATACGGGGAAGTCGCGGTGGACCAATGAATCATAGCCGAGGAGGCCAAGTCCGGGGATGTTGAAGGTCACCTCGATGAGGAAGGAGCCCGTGAGAAAGAATCCGAGATTACCGCCGAACGTGGCGGCCAAAGGAATCAGCGAATTGCGAAGCGCATGCACGAACACGATGCGTCCATGGCCTAGGCCTTTTGCCTTGGCGGTACGCACGTAGTCCGCGGCAAGGTTATCGAGTAAGCCGTTGCGGGTAAAGAGAGTCAGTGCGGTGAAGGCTCCAATCATCTCGCAGGCGAGCGGAACGATGGTGTGGTGCAAGCGGCCAGCCCAGCTGAGGTGCTCCCAGTCGAAGCCTTTGGTGGGGAACCAGCCGAGTTGGAAGCATAGTAATTGCAGCATCGCCACGGCGAGGATGAAGCCGGGGATGGAATAGAGCACGAAGAGCACCTGGGAGGAGCCCCGGTCGAACCAGCCGTCGCGTCTCAGCGCCTTGGCGACGCCGAGCGGGATGGAGATCGCATAGGCGAGTAGCAAGGACCAGCCGCCGAACCAGGCCGAGAGGGGAAGGCGCGACCGTATCTCATCCCAGACGGGCTTGTCGCTTGCGGCCGAGTCACCGAGCTCCGCCTGGAGTAGTCCGGCGTACGCGCGTCGATAGACGAGAACACGCGGGGCTTTTTCGGGGTCGTCAGGTAAGGGCGCCGTTTCGGCGAACCAGTGCGCGCGCGATTTACCGACTTCGGTGGTGAGGCTCAACTTACCGCCGGTCTGGGCTACGTTAAGTTTGAGGGTCTTCCCGGGATTGAGGTCATCGGCGACCTCGGCCTCTGCCTTGCTGTCTTTGTCCAAGCGGACGGTGATCCAGTCAGCAGGGCCGGGTAGGACGCCGAGCCAGATGCCAAAGGCTTCAGGAAGCGAACGATCGAAGCCATAGCGTCGCTTCAGGTTGTCGAGCTCCTCCGGCGATGCTGGGCCGCTAGGACGGGCTGCCGTGCTACGCTTACGATCGGCCTGTTGGCGCTCGACCAAGGCTTGTTCGATTGGTCCACCTGGGACGAAACGGGTGAAACAGAACGCCACGAAGGTGATGCCCACGAAGGTCAGTGGGACTAGCAGCAACCGTCTGAGGACGTAGTCGCGCATCGCGGGGACATATAGGGCAATCAGCGGAGGGTAGGGGTCAACCCGAAAGGACTCGGCTTGCTCCCGTCGGTCGCCTCCACAAGTTGGGGCCGTGCCCCTGCTTTACTCCCTCGCCTGGTTCCTCTTGATGATCTTCCTGGCGTTCGTCGTGTGTGGGGTACTCCTGCTGGCGGTATTCCTGCTGGCCTTCGCCTGGCGGGCGCCTCGCCGCCACAAGTCGATGTCCTTGGGTTACTGCATGATGCATACCCTCTGCTGGCTTATCCTTAAGTGCGGCTATCGCATCCGTATTCGCGGCTTGGAGAATATACCTGAAACGGGAGGTGTCCTGCTTATCGCTAATCATGTCGCCTATGCCGACGTGCTGGTCATGGGCGTAATGTCACGCCGGCCGGTACGCTTCCTTTCTTGGGAAGGTTTCGAACGCCACAAGTTCCTCGGGTTCATGTGTCGCCTGATGGGGACAATCCCCGTTTCTGAGACTAAAGCCAAAGAAGCCATCGTTAAGTCCGGTGAAGCCCTCGCTCGGGGCGAAGTGGTCTGTATCTTCCCGGAGGGTAGCCTGACCCGCAATGGCGGTCTCATGCAGCTGCGTAAAGGTTTCGAACTGATTGCCCGCCGAGGTGGCGCACCCATCTTGCCGATCGCGATCGACGGCATGTGGGGTTCGATTCTCAGTTTTAGCGGTGGCAAGTCGTTCTGGAAGTTGCCTAAGCATTTTCCTCGTCCCATCGGCGTCGTCATCGGCAAGCCGTTTCCTGCGACCGAGCATGCGAAGTGTCGCTTGCGCCTGCTTGAACTCGCCGCTGAGGCTTTCGCTATGCGCGAATCCCTTGAAGGTCATCTCGGCCGAGAGGTCGCGGAGGGCCTGGCAAAGAAGGGTGGTGCCATCGCCCTGATCGACCGCACGTCAGCCCGTCGCGAGTTCTCCGGAGCGATCTTGCTGGCCCTGGGTTGGGCTTTCGCCACTGAACTGAAGCGTCGGACCACCTCCAGCCGTGTCGCTATCGTGCTCCCACCGGGGGTCGGGGCAGCGGTGGCTAATCTCGGCTGCGTGTTGGCCGGTAAGGTTCCGGTGAACCTCAATTTCTCCCTCGGT
Source organism: Opitutia bacterium (assembly GCA_947377865.1). Lineage (GTDB taxonomy): Bacteria > Verrucomicrobiota > Verrucomicrobiia > Opitutales > UBA953 > UBA953. The sequence continues at coordinate 13,646 of CANCHK010000027.1, forward strand.
CGAGATCAGGCACTTTCCTGCCTGCAGCGCGCCGAGGTCGACCTAGTCATCACTGCTGGCGCGTTTCGCAGCAAGCTTTCTGAGAAGTCGCCCGATTTCCCCTGGGGCGACCACGTCCTCGACGTCGCCGATTTCCTGACCGCCCATTCGCGCGCTGACCTCGCATTGCGCGTCGGCTTGATTCGCTGCCTGCCCGCCTCCTGGTCGCTGGCCTGCATGGGGCTTCCTAAGCATGGCGGAGATACCGAGGCGGCTTTGCTCTTCACCAGCGGCAGTTCTGGTCAGCCCAAGGGCGTGCGTCTCTCGCATCGCAATATCCTGGCCAACCTGCGTCAGATCGAGGACGCCGACATCCTGCCGGACGACGCGGTCCTGCTCAGCAGCCTGCCAGTCTTCCATAGTTTTGGTTTCACGATCGGCCTGTGGTATTCGCTTTCCCGTGCGCCGCGTCTCGTGACTCTGCCTTCGCCGCTGGATTCCGCCGCTGCGGTGAAAGCAATCAAGGAAGAAAAGGTCACGGTCGTCGTTGGAACGCCTACCTTCCTTCGTCCGTATCTCCGACGTGGCACCGCTTCAGATTTCGCTTCGCTCGAATGGGCTATCGTCGGAGCGGAGAAATGCCCCGCCGACCTGGTGGATGCTTTCGCCACGCAGCTGGAGACGCCGATGTTGGAAGGCTATGGTATCACCGAGACGAGTCCGGTGCTATCCGTCAATGTGCCGGACCGAATTGATCCCGAAGGCCCCGATGGCGTCTGGCTCGGTAATGTTCGCGGATCCGTCGGTCGTCCGGTCATTGGTATTGCCGTCCGCTTCGTTGACCCCGACGCCGGTGAGATTCTCCCGGGCGGGCAGGTAGGTCTTTTGGAAATCAAAGGTGCCAATATCTTTATGGGCTACCTCGACGCCGAGCAGTCGGCTAAGGCGATGACGCCCGATGGCTGGTATCGGACGGGTGACCTCGCTCGCCTGGATGATGACGGTTTCCTTCACCTTTCCGGCCGCCTTTCCCGTTTCTCTAAGATTGGTGGCGAAATGGTCCCGCACGGTACCGTCGAGGATGCCCTGCGCAAGGTCCTCAGCCTAGCCGACTCCGCGGAGCTCAAGGTCGCTGTCGCGAGCACGGCGGATCCGGTCAAGGGCGAGCAGCTCGTCGTGCTGCATGTCGATGATGTCGACGCCGAGGCGATCCGTACGGCCCTTGCAGACGAAGGACTCGCTAACCTGTGGATTCCCAAGGTGTTCAAGAAAGTACCCGTCATCCCGATTTTAGGCACGGGAAAGCTGGATTTGAACAAGTTGCGGGAGCTGGCACAGGGCTGACGCGGTTTTGGCTCGCTTGTGGCTTATGGTCGATTGTCCTAACCGACGATCATGCCTAAAAAGAAGAAGCTAGCGAAGAAGTCCGTGAAGGTGGTCAAGGCACGCAAGCCTGCCCCCAAGAAGGCGAACGCCAAGCCCGCGGCCGACTCGCAGGTTGCGACTTTCCGCGACGCGATCCTGCGTCACTTGAAGAGCACCTTCGCCCGCGACCGCGTCACCGCCACCCGCAACGACTGGTGGATGGCCACCTGCATGGCGGCCCGCGATCAGATGCTGGAGCGCTACATCGACACTCAGGCCCAGCACGCCAGTAAGAACGTCCGCCGTGTCTACTATCTCTCTCTCGAGTACCTAATGGGACGAGTGCTGACCAATAACCTAGTCAACCTGCAGCTCCGCGAAGTCGCCACGGAGGCCTTGGCCGAACTTGGTCAAGATCTCGAGAATGTTGCCGACGAAGAGGCCGACATGGGCCTGGGCAATGGTGGCCTCGGACGCCTCGCCGCCTGCTTCCTTGATTCCCTTGCCACGATGGACATTCCGGCCATCGGCTACGGCATCCATTACGAATTCGGCTTATTCCGCCAGACTTTCGCGCTGGGCCGCCAGGTTGAGGGTGCTGACAACTGGCTGGCCAACAATAATCCTTGGCTGATCCGTCGGCCTAGCTACCGCGTCAGCGTGCCCCTCTACGGACGCGTCAAGCATAGCACAGACGATCGAGGTAATCATTGTGCCGAACTCGTCGAGACCCGCAACCTCCTCGGTATGCCTTGGGATATCCCCATTGCCGGCTTCGCGGGTAGCAGCGTCAATTTCCTGCGCCTTTGGGAGTCGAAGGCTGCGTCTGAATTCGACTTCCGTGCCTTCGATCGCGGTGGCTACGTCGAGGCCGTGCATGAGCGCGACTCGAGCGAAATCGTCTCGAAGGTACTCTATCCCAACGATAGCACCGAGAGCGGTAAGGAACTCCGCCTTGTGCAGCAGATCTTCTTCGTGTCGTGCTCGCTCCAGGACATCCTGCGCCGCCATCGCCGTATTAACGCAGATTTCAGCAACTTGCCTGCCAAGGCCGCTGTTCAGCTCAACGATACGCACCCGGCCATTGCGGTGGCTGAGCTTATGCGCCTGCTGGTCGACGTCGAGCGTCTCACCTGGGACGAAGCCTGGGGGCTGTGCACGCAGGTCTTTAGCTACACCAATCACACTTTACTGCCTGAAGCACTGGAGACCTGGTCTGTACCGCTTTTCGAGAAGGTCCTCCCGCGTCACCTGGAGATTATTTACGAAATCAACCGTCGTCATCTCGAGGAGGTCGACCATCGCTGGCCCGGCGATAATGACCGGAAGACAGAGCTTTCAATTATTCAGGAAGGTTCACCGAAGCGTATTCGCATGGCACATCTGGCCGTGGTCGGTTCGCATCATGTCAACGGCGTGGCTGAACTTCACACTCGACTCATCCGAGCGAACCTATTCCCCGGCTTTAACGAGCTATGGAAGGGTAAGTTCGTCAATGTCACTAATGGCGTCACTCCGCGCCGCTGGGTCCGTGGCTGTAATCCTGAGCTCGGTGCCTTGTGCGATGAAGTCGCTGGTAAGGGTTGGGAGGCCGACCTCGGACGCCTTCGCAAACTTGACGCCTTGGCCGACCGGCCTGCATTCCAGGACCGCTTCCTCGCCATCAAGCGTTCTAACAAGATCCGGCTCGCCGCGCGGATCAAGGAGCTAGTCGGGGTCGAGGTCTCTCCCGACGCGCTCTTCGACGTCCAGATTAAGCGTCTGCATGAGTACAAGCGTCAGCACCTCAACCTGCTGCACATTCTGCACCTCTATCGACGTATCCTGAACGAGCCGAACGGTCACTTTACCCCGCGCGTATGTATCTTCGGAGCGAAGGCGGCGCCTGGTTACGCTCTTGCCAAACATATTATCCACGCGATCAACCGCGTCGCCGCTGTCATCAATTCAGACGAGCGCGTCCGTGGCCTGCTCAAGGTGGTGTTCCTGCCGGACTACCGCGTTTCGCTTGCCGAGCGCATCATCCCGGCTGCCGATCTTTCCGAACAGATTTCGACCGCTGGCAAGGAAGCCTCAGGTACGGGCAACATGAAGCTCGCGCTCAACGGTGCGGTGACCATTGGCACGCTCGACGGTGCCAACGTTGAGATCGGCGAAGAAGTCGGCGATGAGAACATCTTTATTTTCGGCCTGCAGGTCGAAGAGGTCGAGAAGCTCTGGGCCGATGGTTATGATCCGCGCGCGGTTCTCGCCGCCGACCCTGAACTCTCCGCACTTCTGGACTGGTTGCGCTCCGACACCTTTACCCCCGAGCAGGCCGGTGCACTGTCGCCGGTAGTCGATTCGCTCCTGGATGGCGGTGACCCGTATCTCGTGCTTGCCGATTTCCGGAGCTATGTGGACGCACAGGCCAAGGCCGAGAAAGCCTTCCTTGACCGTCGCCGCTGGGCGGCGATGGCCATCCGGAATGTTGCCCGTTGCGCCAAGTTTTCCTCCGATCGCTCGATCGGGGACTACGCCAAACTCATCTGGAAGACCAAAGCGCACCCTATTCCTCGGTAAGAAGGGGTTGAGGTCGGTCCCAAGGCGGCCCAAGATGGTGGCCTTGATAACCCGCGTCTCCATTCCCGTGCTACTGGCCCTGTCGGCTGTGACGATCGTTGCGGCTGAGCGCCCTCCAGGGGCGATGAAAGCCGGCATGATCATTTCCGCCGAAGGCGGTATCGAGGGAACCCAAGTGTATCGGTATGATGCAGATGGAAGACCATTGGATGGAACTCCCGCCAAGCCACTTGGCTCCGTCGTTTCACGCCCCACCGGGAGTCCTCAGCCTGCGGCCCCTTCTACTTTAGCGACTGTCGCTCCGTCTCCGTCCGCACCCGCCCCTAAGCAGGCCATCAAGACAGCCGATGGTCGCACGGTGCCGTTTTCCTTCGAAGGGAAGGGTGTTGGCAAAAGCGTCGATGAAGCGGTCGACTTCAATTCCGCACTAAAGAAGGCCTCAAAGTCCAGCGGGCTCATGGAGCAACGCTTCGAGACGGGGATGTCTTCCATTGGTAAGGAGCAGGTTTACTCCCGCAATAATCTTGTTACCCTCGACACTTGGCATGGCCGCTACGACACCCTGGGTCGGAAGAAATCAGAGATTGAACTCAAGGATACGCTGGGCGCAGCGGTCCGTCCCAAGGACACGGTCGAGGTGAAGTCGATTGATCGCATTAAGTCCTCCGTCAGCGGCACCAAGGCTGAGATCAAGGACTGGGAGGAGCACATGGGCGTGGAGTCCAACGCCAAGTTCACCGGAATGAAGTCCAACTGGCAGGGTAAGCTGAACCCCGACCCGAAGACGGTCGACCAGCTTTCGATGCAGGACATCAACCGGTATCAGTTCCGCCGGAACCGCTCCAGTGATCCGGGCTTGCCCGTGGTCAAACCGGGTTCAGATGACGTCCAGACCAAGGGCGGAAAGAAGTAATTGCCCGAAAATGGAGCGGCTCTGCCGCTTTTTTGCCTCGCAGGTTCTTTGGGGCGTTTTACTTCTAGACCCTTAACTTCATGAGCGACGCTCAGACCAGACCCGCCGGTAACGGCATCAGCGACCTTGAAGTCAAGGATGGCCAGATTATCTTTGATTCCGTCTGGTCCAGTCTGGAACGGGAGTTCGGCCGGGAGAAGCTCGCCTTCCCTCGCGAAATTTTCTGGCTCAATGGCGCTCCGGGTGCCGGTAAAGGGACAAACACCGCGTTCATCCTTCAGTACCGCGACTACGCCGCCGACCCGATCGTGGTCAGCGACCTGCTCTCGAGCCCTGAAGCCAAGAAGCGCATCGACGCCGGTATGCTCGTGGGCGACCGCGAAGTGGTGGAGATCCTCTTCCGCAAGCTGCTCGCCCCGGAATACGTCAGCGGCGCGATCGTCGATGGCTTCCCGCGTTCGATGGTCCAGGTGGAGTGTCTTAAACATCTATTCACGAAGCTTAACGACCTGCGCACCGAGTTCCGCGGTTCGACGGGTGTCCGCTTCCCGAAGCCGCACTTTCACATCCTCGTCCTCTTTGTCGACGAGAACGAGTCCGTCCGCCGTCAGCTCAAGCGCGGACAGGAGGCCATCGCCCAGAACGAAAAGGCTGCTCGCGACGGCGGCCCACTCGCTGAAGTCCGCAAGACCGACCTTACGGCGGACGCCGCCCGTAATCGCTATCGCGTCTTCAAGGAGCGCACCTACGAGCCGCTGCAGTCGCTGCGTGATATCTTTCACTACCATTTCATTAATGCGCAGGGTTCGCTCCCGGAAGTGCAGGCCCGTATCATCAAGGAACTGCAGTATCAGAGCTCCCTAGAGCTGTCGGAAGAGACGTATGACCTTATCTCGCCGATCCCGCTGGCCTCTCAAATCGTCCAGCATGCCCGTCAGGACCTTGTCCGCCGTCTGGATGACTATGCTGAGCGCAATGCCGAGGTCTTCCGCCAGGTGATCGAGCTGATCCAGGACAAGTTCCTGCCGATCATCAAGGCACACGCCATCTCCGGTCAGGCTCACGTCAATATCGAGACGCTGGTCTTCGATGACCCGCTAGCGATTTCGATGTTCATCGACATCTTTTCTGAGCGCGGCTTCCATGCCGTGGTCGACCAGCATCGCATCGAGATCCCTGAGACCATCGTTGCCGGCACCGGTAAGGTGATTACCCGCGTCAAGAAGGTCTGGCGCGTTTCGATTCGCTTCGAAGGTTCCGAAATCCGCCGCGGTGGAGCCTAAGTTACTTCCTGCTCTGTTGGTTTGGGCCGATTAGGTTGTCTTCGCAGTTCGCTTCGAGTGAGGGTGACTGGCTGCGCTGGTCAGCCGGACGGTCATCGCGTAGAAGGTTACCGGTTACAATGCTGTGTCTGACTCGGGTGAGGCGCAGGGCGACCCCGTCGCTATCGAGGATGCTGTTATTGGCGATGCGCAGACGGGAGCAGTCTATGACGTCAACAGCGGCTTCGTGGCCATGCACACCCGAGACGAGATTATCCGAGAAGCTCGAATCTTCGATCCGGCGCAGGATGACGCCGTTTTTTTCGGCGAGGTTATTGCCGTTGACGAGGTAGCGGGGGTTGCGGTCGAAATTGTTTCCGGTGATGGCAATGTTGCCGCTGTCTTCGACGAGAAGGTCATGGATGAAGCTTTCGAAGAAAGTATTTCCGGTTATGGTCACGCCACGGGCGTGCTGGATTTCGATGTTGACCTCGACATCGCTGAAGACGTTTCCAGTGATGGTCACGTTGCCTTCGCGGGTGTGTTCACGTCCGACTCGGCGTAGGAGCGAAGGGTCAGTGCCGGCGCCGAGGATGCGGATATTCGCCGAGCCGGGGGCCTTGTGGGTGTGCTGCAGGGTGCAGCCGGTGATCGTGACTTCTCCGATGGAGCCGCCGGTGGAGTCGAGTTCGACGTTCGCGGACGGCGGGCCTTTGGGGTCATGGTTATATTCGATATCGCAGGTTCCGATTTGGAGGTTGCGGACGTTGCCGCCCCGGGAGACGACGCCACCGCGGCCGTTGTAGCTGATGTGCGAGCCGACGATGTTGGTCTGGTGCAGGTTGACCTGGTCGCAAAAGACACCGATACCCGAGTTGTGGTAGAGGTTGCAGGCGCTGATGATGATGTTGCGATTCAGCTTCGTGAGGTGGATCGCGTGGCGGCATTCGCGGATGAGCACGTGCTCGACCGTCAGCTGCATCGTGCCGGTGGCCTCGATGCCGTCCGCTTCGGCGTGTGCACCGACGATTTCAATGCCCGCGATGGATGGGGCACGCTCCTTCTCCCAGACCTGCGGTTTGAAGTTCCAAGGGTCGGCGGACTTGTCGTGTGTGCCGACGAAATGGAAGGCCGGACCCGGGCCGGCCATGATGACCTGGGCGGTACCGTCGCCGGAGATCGCCGCGTAGCCGGTGTTCGCGAGGTCGACCGTGATCGTCTTCGTCAGGCGGTAGCGTCCCTTGGGCAGATGCACGCTCCCGCCTGCATCTACGAGCTTCTGGAGCGCGGCGGTGTCATCCGCTTGGCCGTCGCCGACGAGCGTCTGGGCTGAGAGGACGGTGGTGAAGGCCAGCAGGGTGAGTAGGGAGTGCATCGGCTTATTTTGCGGACTTGAAGTAACCTTCGGAAGCCATCCATTCGCCGGCGGCCTTCGTCCAGCCGTCGACCGGCATCTTGGTCTGGCGTGTGCCGAAGCCGTGGCCGCCCTTGGAGTAGACGTGAATCTCGGCTTGGATGTTCTGTCGCTTGTACTCGATGTAGAGCTTCGCTGCTTCGAGCGGGTTGGCGTTGTCATTGTGAGCGACCACGAAGAAGCAGGGTGGGGCGTCGGCCGGGACGGAGAAACCTTCACGGAACTTGGTCTTGTCTTCCTTCTCGAGGAAGCCGCCGCCGTAGACGAAGACCGTGAAGTCAGGGCCGCGCGGGTCGTCTACGCCGGGCTTCTGCGCGTAAGTGCGAGGCGTGCGGTCCCACGAAGCGTGGCCGACGAGGTTGCCGCCGGCGGAAAAGCCGATCACACCAACGCGCTTCGGGTCGATGTTCCATTCCTTGGCATGGGCGCGGACGAGGCCGAGCGAGCGCTGCAGGTCCTGGACTGGATATTCGTACGGGAGGGTTTCATCGGAAGTCGGGGTGCGGTAGCGCAGCAGGATGCCCGTGACGCCAATGCTGTTGAGCCACTGGCAGACGCCCGTGCCTTCGTTGTTCGTCGAGAGGAACCAATAGCCGCCGCCGGGGCAGACGATGACCGCGGCGCCGTTGGGTTCGGCGGCGGGATAGACCGTGATCGAGGGATCATTGATGAAGGTCTCATGGCCCGGCGTGCTGCCTTTGGGTCCGATGCGGGTCAGCGTGGGCTTGGACGGCTCGACGCGCTTCCCGGGGACGCCTTCGGGCCAGAGGGGTAAGACGGTTTCGGCGGCTCCGGCAGAGGTCGCTAAAGCTAGGAGAAGGAGCGTGAGGAATCGCATTGGGGTATCGTTAAGACAGCACAGCCGGGCGGAGGTGCCAAACAAAGAAGCGGCCGAGGGGCCGCTTCTTAAGACTGATATGACAAGGCGCCTTAGGCGATGGCCTGTGTGTAGAGCTCGTTGGCCTTCTTCCAGTCGACGACCTTCCAGAAGGCGTCCACGTAGTCGGGGCGGCGGTTCTGATATTTCAGGTAGTAGGCGTGTTCCCAGACGTCGAGGGCGAGGACTGGTGTGCCGTTCACGTCGGCGACGCCCTTCATGAGGGGGCTGTCCTGGTTCGGCGTGGAGGTCACGGCGATGGACTTGTCGGCCTTGACGATCAGCCAGGCCCAGCCGGAACCGAAGCGGGTGGTCGCGGCGGTCTTGAAGGCAGCCTTCAGGCCCTTCTCGCCTTCGAGGCCACCGAAGGCCTTCTGGATGGCTTCGCCGAGGGCGCCGACGGGTTCGCCGCCGCCGTTGGGCGAAATGATGTTCCAGAAGAAGGTGTGGTTGGCGTGGCCACCGGCGTTGTTGCGGACCGCGGTGCGGATGGACTCAGGCACCTTGGAGAGGTCAGCGATGAGGGCGTTGACGTCGGCCGGAGCGGCGAAGCCCGCTTCCTTGGCGAGGGCGGCGTTCACGTTCGTGACGTAAGCATTGTGGTGCTTGCCGTGGTGGATCTCCATCGTCGCTTGGTCGATGTGCGGTTCGAGGGCGTTGTGGGCGTAGGGCAGGGGGGCGAGGGTGTAGCTCATGGTTTTGGTGGAAGTGGATTGGGCGGAAAGGGAAGTGGCGCCCAACGCGGCGGCGGCGAGGGAGGCTTTGCCGATGAAGTCGCGTCGATGCATGCGTTGAGAGTATGGAGTATCGAGTTTGGAGTATAGGACTAACTGACGGGCGACCGATTCACAGGTTGATGATTTGGCGCAGGGGTCAAGCCGAGGTGGTGGAATCGCGTCCGCGTTTCATATTGAAATAGGCCTGGAGGATCTCGCGGCAGGGTTCTTCGAGGACGCCAGAGGTCACCGAAACGCGGTGGTTGAGTTTCGGGAGACTGTGAAGCTCGGTCGCTCCGCCCATGCAGCCCATCTTCGGGTCTCCCCAGGCGTAGACAACGCGGTTGAGCCGGCTCATGATGGTGGCACCGGAGCACATCGGGCAGGGCTCCTTGGTGACGTAAAGGTTGCACTCGTTGAGACGCCAATCGCCAATCTTCTTCGCCGCTTGGGTGATCGCCAGCATCTCGGCGTGGGCGGTCGGGTCGTTGGCGCGTTCGACTTCGTTATGGGCTGCCGCGATGATCTCGCCGCCACGTTCGATAATCGCTCCGATCGGGACTTCGTCGATGCGCCAGGCGTCGACGGCGAGGTTGAAGGCCAAGGCCATGTAGAAGGCGTCGTCTCGGTTCAGCTGCGAAGGGCGCATCTTCTCGAACGGGCAAACAAGCCCGGGACGGGGGGGCGAAGCGTCTCCTTCCATGGCGGGCAGGATTGCCCCTGCGGGGCCCGTGGCAAGAGGGGAGGAGGGTCTCACTACGGTGATTGACTCTCCCGAAGGTTCGGGATGCACTGCCGCCCATAAGGCATGGCTGAAGAACCCGTTATCGAACTCGAAGGCAAAATCCTGCAAGTGCTTCCTGGCACCATGTTCCGGATCGAGCTCCCCAATAAGCACGTGGTGCTGGGACGTATCTCGGGCCGCCTCCGTAAGAATTTCATCCGGATCAACCCGGGCGACCGCGTGAAGGTCGAGATGACCCCTTCGGACCTGACGACCGCTCGGATTATCTTCCGCCTGCGTGATACCGCTCCGCGCCCCCCAGGCCCCCCGCCCAAGCGCCGCTATTGATTCCCCAAGAAACCCGGTCTTACGGGTTTTTTTATTGCAAGGGCAAGGGCTGTAATCCATTAATCATTACTCAACTACTCATCATTAAACCCCCATGGCCATCTACAATAGCGTTCTCGATACCATTGGTCACACGCCCCTCGTGCGACTGAACAAAGTCACCGAAGGTCTTCATGCCGAAGTCCTGGTGAAACTCGAATTCTTCAATCCGCTCTCGAGCGTGAAGGACCGTATTGGTCGTGCCATGATCGACGCCGCCGAGCGCGACGGCCGCCTGAAGCCGGGTGGCACCATCGTCGAGCCGACCTCCGGCAACACCGGCATCGCCCTCGCCTTCGTCGCCGCCGCCCGCGGTTACCGCTGCATCCTCACGATGCCTGAGACGATGTCCGTCGAACGTCGCGTCCTTCTCCGCCTCCTTGGTGCTGAGATCGTCCTCACTCCGGGTGCGAAGGGCATGCGCGGCGCCATCGAGCGTGCGACGCAGCTTCGCGACGAGATCGGTGCGAACGCTTTCATGCCGATGCAGTTTGATAACCCGGCCAACCCTGAAGTGCATCGTCGCACCACCGCGGTCGAAATCTGGGACGACACCGAAGGCAAGGTCGACGCCATCGTCGCCGGCGTCGGCACGGGCGGCACGATCACCGGCGTCGCTTCCGTACTCAAAGGCAAGAACCCGAAGTTCCGCGCCATCGCCGTCGAGCCTGCCGCTTCTCCGGTCATCACGCAGACCATGGCCGGCCAGGCCGTCCAGCCTGCTCCGCATAAAATCCAGGGTATCGGCGCTGGTTTCGTCCCGAAGAACTGCGATATCTCCCTGATCGACGAAGTCATCCAGGTCTCCAACGAAGACGCCTTCGCCACCGCGCAGGAAGTCTCCATCCGCGAAGGCCTCGCCGTCGGCATCTCCTCGGGCGCCAACATCTGGGCCGCCCTCCAGCTCGCCAAGCGTCCGGAATTCGCCGGCAAGCGCATCGTCACGATCGCCTGCTCGCCGAGCGAACGCTACCTCTCGACCGCCCTGGCCGAGAAGGTGCGCGCCGAAGTCACCGCGCTGACCGCCTCGTAAGCCGAGGTCTCAGCTCGTCCCGAAGGCCTGTGTCGAGAGACGCAGGCCTTTTTATTTTGCATCGGGTAGGGCTGGCCATCCTTGGCCGACCGTGCGGTCGAGCAGGGATGCTCGACCCTACCAAGCGGGGCGGGGGTCAGGACAGCACGTGGTGCTGTCCCTACCTCGATACATCCCACCCTCATGCTTTCTCCTTGAATCCTTCACCGCATAAGTGAACATCTGTTCACTCTATGTTGGATATGCGTACATTGCAGGGATTCGAAGCTAGGCTGCCGCTGGCCTTGCCGCTGCTCGGCTCCCGTGCGGTCGCCGGATTCCCCTCGCCGGCCGACGACCACATGGAGCGCCGCCTCGATCTCAACGAGCACGTGGTGCGCAATCCGATTTCGACTTTCTTCCTGCGCGTCGACGGCGATTCGATGTCGGGCGCGGGTATCCTTACCGGCGACCTCATCGTGGTGGATAAGTCGCTCACGGCGCGCGCGGGCACGATCGTGGTCGCCGAGGTCGGTGGCGAATTCACGGTGAAGCACCTTGAGCGTGATGCCGCCGGCGCCTGGAGTCTGCGGGCCGATAGCCCTCGCTGGCCGGGCTGGTCGTTGCCTTTCACGCCAGAATGCCGTATCTGGGGTACGGTGGTCGCCGTCGTGCGCCGCTGCTGACGCCATGCTCCGCGCCCTCGCCGACTGTAATAACTTTTACGCTTCCTGCGAGCGCGCGCTGGATCCGTCGCTGATCGGCGTGCCGATCGTGGTGCTGTCGAATAACGACGGATGCGTGGTCGCGCGTTCGTCCGAAGCCAAGGCGCTGGGTATCCCCATGGGCGCGCCGTATTTCGAAGTCCGTCGTACCTGCGAAGCCCATGGCGTCCGCATCTTCTCTTCCAACTTCGAGGTCTACGGCGATTTCTCCGAACGCGTGATGGCCGCCCTCGGCGAACAGGCGCGCGACCTCGAGGTGT
>CANCHK010000028.1 GCA_947377865.1 Opitutia bacterium
GCGATCATGAAGGACCCGGCCTTCCGCCAGGGCGGCGCGACGACGAAGTACCTCGAGGACTTCTTCGAACGCACCCCGAAGGAACTCTGGTCCGCCGCCCCGCTCACCTAAGCGGCCCCGCCGCCGACGATGAGCGCCCCGCAGCGCCCGACCCCTGCAGCCACCGCCCGCCTTAAAACGGGCGGTGATTGTTTACGCTTCGCCAACCGACTGTTCAAGTCGGCCGGCATCGCGCATGGCCAAGGCTTCGTGAACGCCGAGGAGGAATCCCTGACCCTCTTGGGCCACGCCACCGGCCTGGCCTGGGAGAAACTCCCTTCCTGCTTCAAACGCGCCCTGACGGCCAAGGAGAAGGCCTCCTTCCTCTCGCTGGTGGAACGTCGCGTCTTTGACCGCGTGCCCACCGGCTACCTCGTCGGCGAAGCTTGGCTGGGCGGCCTGCGCTTCCGCATCGATGAACGCGTGATCATCCCGCGCTCCTATTTCGTTGAGCTCATCCCCGAAGCCATCCCGCAGTGGCTGCCGCCCGTCGCCCAGGTCACGGACGTGGCCGATATCTGTACGGGCTCAGGCTGCCTCGCCATCCTGCTCGCGAAGCGCTTCCCTAAGGCGCACGTCCATGCGACCGATCTTTCAGCGGAGGCGCTCGAAGTTGCCGCGCTGAACGTCGCCGACCACAAGCTCGCTAAGCGCGTGACACTACATGAGACGGACACCATGACGGCCCTACTCAAGGGCCCGAAGTTCGACCTGATCCTCAGCAACCCGCCTTACGAACCGGAAGGCATCTACCGCCGCTTGCCGGCTGAATTTAAGAAGGAGCCGAAGGGCTCGCTGGTCTCGGGCAAGGACGGCCTCGACGTCATCCGCAAGCTACTCGCCCAAGCGCGCGAGACGCTGAAGCCGCACGGCATCCTCGTCATTGAGGTCGGCGGACTCCAGAAGGCGATGCACCTGGCTTGGCCGAAGCTGCCGATCATGTGGCTGCCCACGGCGGACGGCGCCGACTGCGTCTGCCTGATCCACGCTTCGGACCTCCGCCGCGAACTGCCGTCACCAGGCGCGCGGCGCGGGCGTTGATTCGAGCCGATCCTGCGTCGCCTTCGGCAGCTTCGGGAAGAAATCCAGCCTGGTCAGTTCCTCCACGCGGCGGATGCTCACGACATAGCGCGTCAGCTCGGCGTCGCGCCACTTCTCCTCATGCGGCACGAGGTAGGCGATCGCACGGATACCATGAGCGGATTCTTCGTATTCCGAGATCACCATCCAGAAGGATGACGGCACGGGAATACGGCCGACCTGTTTGACAGGCGGCGTCGTGAAGACCGGGCCGACCTGCACCCAGACGGTGCCGTAGCGACTGACGTAGCGCTTCATGATGCGCTGCTCCATGTCCTTCCAGAGGCCGGCGTTGAGGGCATGCAGCTGCGGGACGATGTTGCTGAGCAGGAACGTCTCCTTCTGGGCCTCCTCGCCGTAGCAGACCGAGATCGCGTAGTTCGGTGAAAGGTGGCCTCGGTCGTAGCCCGAACGTACATACTCCGAAGTCGTCACACGAGAACCCGTACGCGCATCGGACTTGAAGGTCGAAGGCCGGTCGAGGTGCACGTCCTTATATGGAAAGACCCGATAGGAGGACCAGCGAGGCGAAGGTAGCGCGTCATCGTAGCCGACCGAGTACCCGCGATTCACGAGACGCTTCAGGCCTAGGTGATCGGCCGGCTCGCCGTAAGGTGCCATCGCGTCCTTGTCCGGTGCCGGCGCCGGGACGATATCGCCCTTCACCGCCTCGGTGCCGTCGGCGAAGCGATCGAGCGCGTCGACGACCTTGCGCGGCGTCGTGCCGTCTTCGCGCACCGTATCGACTGCATCCAGCACGCGATGCTCGATAGCGATCTTCTGCGGCCGTTCGGAAAGGACATAGACCAGCCCCAGCACGCCAACCGAGAGCAGGACGAGCAGGCAGACCCAACCGAGGAAACGGAGCAGGTTACGAATCATGTCAGCGCGTCAGGTAAAAGCACTGCCAAGCCCAGTGGACGACCAGCAGACCCACGAAGGCGATGCGCAGGCGACGCGAATAGGCGGGGTCAACGACCAGACGTAGCCGAAGCGGGGCACGACGGAGCCAGAAGATCGCCGAGTGGATCGTCCAGAGGGCGGCCAGCGTCACGACGAGGAAGAAGCCCGGATGGAACAGGAACGCCTGGCCGAAATCCAGGTGCACCAGATTGCGTGCGCAGCGCGTGCCGCCGCAGCCGAGGCACGGCAACCCCGTCAGGCGCATGAAGACGCACTGCGGCAGCTGTAAGCCGGACAGGAACCATCCCCAGGCGAACACCGCGCCGCCGAGAAACGCCGCCGGCCAGACGAGCTCGTGATTAAGCTCGCCCGGAAAGGCAGGTCTACGGATCAGCCGGAGCACCGATTAACCCCCGAACGACATCCCGGACCGGCCCGCCAAGGACCAGGCGAACAACGCGACCGGAGTGACGCAACAGCAGCAGCAAAGGACGAACCAGACGAAGCTATCGATGCCGAACTGGGCCCACGGGTTTACTGCTGTCGCGACACCGAAGGCGCGGTAATAAATAACACAGGCGGGGATGAACACGACCGCGCTCAAGGCCATCTGCACGGCGAAGCTGAAGCCGAGTAGTTGTAGCGGCGCCATCACCACGGCCAGGGTCGTGGTGGCGAGCAGAGATGCAACTACTGTTCGTTCCACGGAAACCCGGATACGGAAAATACGCTGACCTACCCAATGCAGCAGGGCGAAGAAAGCGTAGACGAGTGGCGCGAAAGCCAACCCCATCACGAGGCCGACGAGCGTTAGCCAGACGGGGGCTGGCTCGGCGCTCACCATCTTTTCCGTCGCCTTGCTTAGTTCAGGTATATTTAAACTGCGGAGAAATTCGCCGAGCTGGGCGTTCTTATCTCCGAAAGCCACGACGTTGATCAACTGAAACGGCAGTGCGACCAGCACTCCCACGTAGCAGAAGACCAGCCAGTCCCCGAAAGCGTAGCGCCCGCTCGAAAGGGAAGACGGGCTTACGATTGCCAGCTTGATCGTCGCGAAGAAAGACTCAATCGACTTACCCTGCTCCCAAGGAATCGTCGAGGCGACCAAGGGCTCCGCAGGCTGCGCGCTGGGCGAAGGCGGTACGCCGACGCCTCGGAATTCAGACCAGTCACCCAGCGGCGTCCAGGCAGGCATGCCATCACGCCAAGCCAGGTCGGAGGCGAGGAAGCGACCCGACTGCAGGCCGGCGATGATTTCTTCGGACGAGAAAATCCCGAGCTGAGCGGAGTTCCGGGCGACGTGAATTTGCATAGGGAATTAGTGGGCGAACTTGTTGGCAACGGTGGCAAACAGCATGGCATAAAACCCACATACGCAGCAGCACGGGATCACTACCAGTGAGATCACGACCTTCCACCAGGCGATCCGATGCACCTGCGAGTGGGCGATGATGAGCGCCACCAGCTGCCATGGTGCCGCGATATAGTTAAGACAAGGGATGAAGACAAAGGGCATAAACGCAGCCGAGGCGTAGGCATTAGCTCGATAGGTCTGGGCGTAGCTTCCCGCCGGTTTCCAAGGGAGAAGGAGGAGGTGAGTGAAGGCCGCACCCAAGAACTGAAAGAGAGGCGTAAGGACGAAGAAGACCGCAAGGAATCCGGATATGATGAGAGCGGCCGTTAAGGGGGCTGTTCCTGAAAGCCACTGCATGGCGGGATCCTTGGGCAAGGAAACCGACTGTCCCGCGCTCAAGATAAAGAAAGCAATCCCAGCATACATCAGGCTACCGAGGATCCAAGCTGGCAGCAGCGACCAATAGCTGAAGGCAATAGGGCGCGCATAGCCGCCGTCGCGTAGGTTCGCGAAGGTGCGGACCGGCTCGAGGGCGACTTCCTTGATCGTCGCGACGTAGTTCGAGAAAGACGCCCCGCGCTCCCATGAGGGCATCGACGGCGCAGGTTCGCCGGGCTCCGCAGGCTGCGCACTGGGCGAAGGCGGCACGCCGACGCCTCGGAATTCAGACCAGTCACCCAGCGGCGTCCAGGCAGGCATGCCATCACGCCAAGCCAGGTCGGAGGCGAGGAAGCGGCCCGACTGCAGGCCGGCGATGATTTCTTCGGATGAGAAAATCCCGAGCTGAGCGGAATTCCGGGCGAGGTGAATCTGCATGACGTTAAGTAGTCTCGGTGGCAGCCGGTCGCAAGCCAAGGACATCGGGATACGATCAGCCCGCCTCCCCGAAAAGGGCGGCGGGCTGGGAAAGTGGTGAGGAGGGCGGGACTCGAACCCGCGACCGGCGGCTTAGAAGGCTGCTGCTCTGAATCCAGCTGAGCTACCCCCTCATGAAAGTGACCGTATGACGGCCACCACAGATGGGCAAGCCGTCAGCAGACTAGCAGATCAGGTCTCTGAAATTGCTGAAATCCGCCGAAAGACCGCTCGGCATGCCCTTGTTGATGACCGAGACGGCATCATGGGAATGGAGGGACTCGAGGTGCGAGCAGGCGATGACGAAGTCGCGCACGCGCGCATCGGCGTCGAACTGCTCATAGACGACGCGGGCGGCGTCCTCGACGAACTTGGAATAAGCACCGTTGAGCTCGGCGAAGGCCTGCTCGTCCTCGCGCTTCACCATGACCTGGGTCTCGGTCTGGAGACCCTTGAGGCAAAGATCCTTCATGTCCTCGACGAAGAGGGAGCGGCCAGGCGAGACCTCGGCGACCACGCGCGCCTTGGAGCGCTGCGAGTGCGGGATGCCATAGGCGGAACGCTCTTCGCGGGCGTGCTCGGTGAGCTCGGCGGAGCAAGGGCAGGCGGACGAGTAGACGAAGTCGAAATGGACGTAGCGACGAAGGCGATCGAGGTCGTCGATGGTGCCTTCGAGGACGACGCGGTAATACTGCCAGCCTTCGAGGCCCGAGCGCAGGGACTTCTGCATGATCGGATAACGCAGCTCGACCATGATGCGGGCACGACTGCAATCGAGGTCCTTCTTGTAGCGGATGAGGATCTCCTCGAGGAGCTCATGCGAAAGCACGCGGTCCTTGAACTCGTAGAAGGTCCGCATGATGCGGGACATGTTGATGCCCTTACGGTCGGCCGCGAGGGACACCGAGCCGGTGACTGTGCACTCGAGCGTGATCGGCTTACCGTCGCGGGTGGCGACGAGCATCGGCAGGCGGAAGCCGGAGATACCGACATGCTGGATCGGGACGTTGGCGCCCTGGATTAGGGAGGCGTCCTTGTTCTGCATGTCCGGCAACGTGGCGCGGTACGCGTCATCGGCCCGGAAATTCCGGTCGTAGCGGCGGGAAAGATCCCGGCTACGGGGCGGATGGTCGGCGCGACTCATGGCAGGAAGGTTGGAGGAAAAGCCCGAGCGGGCAAACAAGCGGAGGAAAATGCCCCCTGCGCTGGAGCCACCTGCCGGATTTGAACCGGCGACATTCTCATTACGAATGAGATGCTCTACCAGCTGAGCTAAGGTGGCGGCGCAGAGGAATGTTGAACATGAGGAGCCCCGGACGGAAATCAAGCCTTGGCGACGCGGGAATGCCCTCGCCAGCCTCGAAACTAACCGCAAATTAGCCCGAAAGCCCCATGCGAGCCGCCATAATCGCCCGCCAGTTCGACGTCCAGGGACGGCTCGTGACCGTCGAGCCCTACGGCTCAGGCAACGTCAACGATACCTATCTGGCGATTTTCCGGACGACCTTCTCGGAGCAGCGCTTTATCGTACAGCGCATCCGCAAATCGGTCTTTCCTAACCCGGAAGTAATCATGCAAAACATGCGTGTGCTGACGGACCATTGCCACGCGAAGCTCGAAGCTGAGGCCGAAGGCGCAGACCGGATCTGGCAACTCCCAAAAATTATCCAGACAAAGGCGGGGGAGGACTGGGTCACGGATGCGGAGGGCGACCTCTGGCGCGCGATTTCGCAGATTGCCAGCGCACACGCCTACGAAAAGGTCCGGCACCCTGAACACGCCCATGAGGCTGGTATCGTGCTCGGCCATTTCCACCGCATGGTCAGCAACCTGCCGGCCGAGAAGCTTGGCTACGCGCTGCCAGGCTTCCACGTCACGCCTGGCTATCTCGCCAAGATGGACGCGGCTCTCGCGACCCCCGCGGGACAGGAAGTCCTCAACGCCTCAGGCGAGGCCAAGCGCGCCGTCCGCTTCGTCGAAGCACGCCGCGCGCGCTGTTCGGCGCTCGAGGACGCCCGCGCGCGCGGCGACCTAGGCCTGCGCACCACGCATGGCGACCCGAAGGTCGGCAACATCATGATCGACGAGGCCACCGGCCGCGGGACGTGTATTGTCGACCTCGATACCGTGCAGCCCGGCCTCGTACATTATGACATCGGTGACGCGGTGCGCTCCGTCTGTAATCCAGCCGGGGAAGATGCCGCCGAGCTGGGAAATGTGATCTTCGACCTAGAGCTTTTTAGCATGATTTACAGGGGTTATCAGGCCCATGCGAAGGACTTCCTCAGTCAAGCCGACCATCGTCACCTCTACGACTGCATCCATCTGATACCGCTGGAACTCGGTATTCGCTTTCTCGCGGACCATCTCGCCGGAGACGTTTACTTCAAGGTGCGCTACCCGGGTCACAACCTGCGTCGCGCCCTAGTGCAGTTCAAGCTGGCGGAGAGTATCGAAGCCCGTGAGCCGTCCATCCGTAAGGTGCTCGGAGAATCCTGATGACCGCGGACCTCTCTACGCTCTCCATGACCCTCTGGGTCGCCGTAGTCGTCCTCACACTGCTCATGGTGCGCGGGGCATGGCGCGGGTACCGGCGAGGGCCAATGCGCCAACTCGCTGGCCCGGTGGCGCTCGCGTCAGGCCAGCTCGTCGGCTGGCTCTTCGGATCAGACCTAGGCTATGCGTGCCTTCAAGGAACCTCTTACCCTTGGATGCTGCGCGGTGCCACCGGGGTGATTGTGCTGGCCTGCCTCACGGGACTTGCCTGCTACGCCCTCTTCTGGCGTCTCGGCAGACTCCCGGAAGGGCAGCAGGAAGCCGAGAGCCCAGTGCTGGGAGCGCTGATCGGCTGCTGGACTGGGGCTCTCTATTTCCTCATATTGGTCGCGCTCCTCGCCGCCACAGCCTCGGTCTATGAACTTTTTGAAAAGCCGGAAGAAGCGCGGCGCCACTGGACGGTGGAGGCGAGAAACGAACTGGCCGCAACGCCTTATACCGCTGGCCTCAAAGAATGGTCACCCATTCCTGAAAAACAGCGGAATCTGATACGCCAGACGCGGCGACTCATGGCCGACCCAGAGGCCAGACGGCGGCTCATGGCTCGGCCCGAGATTCGAGCCTTAGCAGCCCACCCCACCCTATACCAGGCATGGGAAGACAAAAAAGTTCGTGAGTTGTTGAATAACAATGACTTAACAGGGTTCATAGATCACCCGAAGGTCAGAGCGGTCTTGGCTGACGAAGAACTCCAGAAAGAGGCTGAAAAGGTTGATTTAGCACGGATTATCGAGCTTTCCTTACAGAAGCCGAAAAAGTGAGCCCAGACGGTATTTTTTGGTAGTCCAAGAGGGGGCTTTGCCTATGTTCAAACCTCCCTCCCACTCCAATGAACAAGTTCTCGTTCCTCCTAGCCGCACTGTGCGCCTCCCTCAATGCGCAGGAAGCAAAGCCCGCCGAAACCAAGGCCGCTCACGCCGCCGCTCCGGCGCCGGAGGTCAAGCTCGCTGACAAGGCTGAGCAGAAGACCTATTTCGCCGAAGTCTGGGTCGGCAAGACGATCGCCGATTGCCTTAATTTCCAGAAGAACATCCAGGTACTCAGCCAGCAGGTTGAGGAGCTCAAGCGCCTTCAGGTCTTCCTCGATAACGCCCTCACCACTCCCGAGAAGGAGGCTCGCGGCCATGAAATCGCCGCCAAGAGCGCCAAGCTCAAGGGTGACAATGAATCGATGACCAAGCTCTACAACGGCTTCAGCATCGAACGCCCCTACCAGTTCATCGCGATCAAAGCCATCATCGCCACGCCGATTTCAAACGAAGAGTTCACCAAGCTCTCCGGCGCCAAGGACTTCAAACCCGACTCCGTCATCGCTGTCGGAGAAAAGAAGTACCACATCCGCGACACCATCTCCGGACAGGGCGAAGTTGAGACCTTCGGCCTCTCCCTCAAGCGCATCACCGACGCCAAGGCCCAGCTCCAGCAGCTTATCGACCTCCAGCCCAAGCTGACCAAGGACGACGACAAGAAGAAGGTCGAGAAGGCCATCAAGGAGATTCAGGACGACCTCACCAAGAGCCTCGGCGAGTTCAAGCAAGCCCGCGGCTTCGACTTCAACGCCGACGCAATCACCCTTCCTGCCGAAGCCAAGCTCTCCGTCCAGATCACCGAAGACGAGAAGAAGGCCATCGAAGCCAAGAGCGCCCCGGCTTCTGATAAGAAGTAATCCCCTCCCCCACCCCAAAGCCCACCCCTGACATGCCCGCCATCGAAACCCCCGCCGCTCCAGCCGAAGCCCCTAAGGGACCGACCATTGAGCTCATCCCGCTCGGCCAGAACCTGGCTCGCGTCGTCCTCACAATCTCCAATCAGGGATCACTCGCCCGCTTCCAGCAAGAACTGCAGACCCTCGGCCAGCACTTCGGCCGCATCCAGCAGCTCAACCAGCGCATCCAGTCCGCCCTCACGACCGTCGAGCGCGACGCCCTCGTCAAGGTTGCCGAAGCCGAAGTGAAGGACTTCAACGAGAAGGACGCCGTCTTCGCCAAGGTCTGGGGTTTCAATATCCCGGCCGTCGCCAATCGCCAGTCGACCTTCATCAACACCGCCCTACGCCTCCTCGCCGTGGTCTCCGAAGAGGAAGCCGCCAAAGCCCGCACCGACAAGAACTTCAAGGAAGAGCAGCTCGTCATTCGCGGTGACCGTCGCCTCCTTCAGACCGCGGAGATCCGCGGCCTCGACCTCGTGGTTCAGTTCGACCAGTTCGCCAAGGTCCTCCAGGCCCGCCGTGACGCAGTCGTCCAGCTCAACGGCCTGCTCCAACGCGCCACTGACTCGGAAGAGAAGACCCGTATCCAGACCCAGCTCGACCAAACCCTCGAGCTCCTCAACAAGGGTAACAAGGAGATGGTCGAAAGCGTCGGCTACTCGATCACGCACAATTACGAAGTCGAAGTCCTCGAAGCCAAGTTCGTCATCCTGCTCAACCAGGAAGAAGTGAACCAGATTCAAGGCCTCATCGCCAACGCCCAGCAGCAGGCTGCCGCCGCTCCGGTTGTCGAGATGCCGAAGCTCGAAAAGAAGTCTGACAAGAAGAACTAAGCCTCGCGCTTGGAACTTCCCTACAAGGCCCGCCCTCACCGGCGGGCCTTTTTGTTGGCTAGAAAAGCTCGCCCTGCTGCGTGTCGTCAGCGGGCTTAACCTTGGCCTTAGGCTTGGCCTCCTCGGCCGCCCGAGTCGCCGGCTCGGACGCGGCCGTAGCCCGTCCATGCTTCGCCTGATAACGGCGCAAGGTCGAATGCATCTCCATCTCCGCCAGGAAAGCCTCCACGGAGGCGACGTCTTCCGCAACGGGCTGACCAGGAGAAAATTCAAAGTCCGTCTGGAAGGTCACGAGCTGGAGATTGCCGCGGATACGCTCCGCTTCGGCCTTCACCTGCTCGCGGAAGCGCTCGGGCTCTAAGGTGTCGGCGGCCGCCAGCACGCCCTCGAGGTCGCCATACTCGGTGAGCCATTTTACAGCGGTCTTAGGCCCCACCCCCTTGAGTCCCGGGATGTTGTCAGAAGTATCGCCGACGAGTGCGAGGTAATCGGCGATGCGCGCGGGCGGTACGCCAAACTTCTCCGTGACCGCAGCCGGATCGAGGCGGCGCCAGCCCATGGCGGGATTTGCCGTCGGAGGCGGCGCCAGCTGAATGACTGGTCCGCCCACGCACTGGCCGAAATCTTTGTCGGCGCTGACGATGATACACTGGTCGCCGGACGCGGAGAGAATCCTTACGGCGGTGGCGATCAGATCGTCGGCCTCGACGCCGCGGCGCTCAAACACCTGGAAGCCGAGCAGCGCGGTCAGGCGCTTGATCGCAGGGAGCTGCTGGACGATGTCCTGCGGCGTCTCATCACGCTGCGCCTTATAATCAGGAAGCACCGCGAGGTGACGGTCGGAACCGCCGAGATCGAAGAAGACGGCGCAGCGGTCAGGCTTCTCCCCTTCCCGCAAATCCATGAGCGACTTTATCCAGCCGTGCAGGGCCCCCGTTGGGAATTGGTCGGATTGCCGACGGAGGTTGGATCGCTCCATCGCAAAGTGGCTCCGGAAGACCAGATTGAAGCCGTCGATCAGCAGCCAGCGCATAGGAGTAGTGTCGCTCGACCCGGCGGAACCATCGAGAAAAAAGCAGGCCCGCCAAAAGGCGGGCCTGTTATCATCCAGCGACGAGACTGGTCTTACTTGGCCGGCTCAGCGATGACTGGCACCGCGGGAGCGACTGGAGTGGCGAGTTCGATCGGCTCGCGATAGACCGCGCCGCCCGGGGAGATGAGCGTCGGGTTCGAGAAGGTCGAACCAGCGCGCATGCCAGGATGGGTGCTGCGCAGGGTCGCGCCGCCTGGGGAGACGAGATTTGCGGTGACGAACACCATCAGGCTCTTCTTCGAGATAGTCTTTCCACTGGAACGGAAAGCCGCGCCGATGAGGGGCAAGGAACCAAGGACCGGAACCTTGTCTTCGACGGTCTTCACTTCCTCGCGGGTCAGGCCGCCGATGACGACCGTGGCGCCATCGAAGACGGTAACGTCAGTCGTGACTTCACGGGTGCTGAAGATCGGCTGGAAGAAACCTGAGGGGACGGTGACCGTGAGGCTTCCGGACAAGGCGACGGAGGTGCCGCCGTATTCGACGAAGCCTTCGAATTCGGTGACCTTCGGCTTGAGGTTGAGCGCGATGGAATCATCGGCCGCAACGGTGGGAGTGACCTCAAGGGTCACGCCGACTTCTTGGACGGTGAAGTCCTGAGGCGTACCAGCGGTGATCGCGACGGAAGTCGAGGAGCCTGCGGTCGCACCCGTACCGGAGGTGCCTACGTTGGACTGGGTATCGCCGTAAGCCTGTGGGTAGCGGAGGAGCTGAGCCACCTTGATGACCGCCGTCTTACCGTCGAGGACGGTGAGGCTCGGGGAGGACATGAGGTCGCTTCCGTTGGTCTGCTCGATGGCGCGGATGAATACGCTCAGGTCATAGGCACCCATGACTCCGACCTTGCCGCCGAAGGTGTTGGTGGCACTGCCGTAGTTAGAGCCACCCGGGAAGGTAGGAGCACCCTGGGCGTAGCTAGTCGCTGTAGTCCCCTGGGTGATCACCAGATTCTTAGAGGGGCTGTTGTTGTTGGCAAATACACCGTTAATCGAGCGGAGCCCGGATTGCGCACGGGTGAAGGACTGGCCGCCGGATGCCTGCTGGCCGTTATCAGTAAACCAACGCGTACCCGGAGTGTCCGCCGGAGAGCCGACAACCGGAGGGAGGTCGACATAGGACGGGGTAACCCCCGGCACCCGAGGCGTGATGCCATCCAGGCTCCAATTGACGCCCAGTTCGTTCAGTACCTTCTGTTCGACTTCCATGAACTTGGCTTCGATGTGGACCTGCTTGATGTCGGAGTAGCGGCGGATGATATTCTTCACACGGTCCAGATTCTTGCGACTCTGGTAGACGATAAGATTCGTGCCGTCGTAAGAGAGCGTGGCCGGAGCCTCGAAAGCCACACCGGAACGGGTGAGGAAGTTCTTGATCGCAACTTCTTCGGGACGCTGACCATCACCGGCACCAGCACCGCCGGCGGCGGCGGCACCGAAGGGACTGGCCGCACCACCACCTGCAGCAGGAGCACCGGTCCCGCCTGCGCTGAGGCCGGTCATCTTAAGCACGGCCGCGGTGGATAGAGGATAGATTTCGGTTTCCAGCAGGCTGTCGCCCGAATCTTCGCGGACTTCGACGATGCCACCAGAGCCGACGGTGAAGCTGAAGCCCACGCGCTTACAGGTGTAGTCGAGAGCTTGGTAGACCGAAACGCCACGGAGCTGGAGATTGACCGTAGGGTTCTTGTTCGCGGTGTCGATTAGGACGATGTTCACGCCCTTCTGATCCTTGTCATAGGAGGCGGCCTGAGTCTGGAGTAAGGCCAAGGCACGGTCGAGAGGCTGGTCGCGGACGATGAAACCTTCCGGGAGCTGGATGGACTTCATCTTTTCAATCACAGGGTCATTGCCGTTGGCGGAGTCGACCTTGACGTTTTCGCGATTGAAGACTTCAGGGAGTTTCCAGGTTTCGTCGAGGAGCTCGAGGAGCTTGCCCTTGGTCACGCCACGGTTCCACTGACCGGAGTTCTCGGAAAGCATCTGGCGGATGCGAATCTGATAGGCCTTGGACTCGGAATTGTTAGGCTGGTACTGGAGCACTTCGCGATAGGAGTCCAGGGCGCCCTGGTAGTCTCCATAGAGGTAACGGGCGCGACCCTTGACGAGCAGCTCGTTGACCTTGTCGTCCTTCACGCGAAGTCCCGGCGTGAGCTCATCAACATTGCGATAGGTGGGGTCGCTGCGCTTGGAAGTGAATTCCTTCTGCAGGCGGATGACACTGGCGTCGTCCTTGCCCTTGAGGTCGGAATACTGGGAAATCAAAGCACTGGCCTTGATCATGTCGCGGGCCTCGATGGCGACGAGCGTACGGCGAGCAAGAGCCGAGCCCTTGGCATCCTTGATGCGCTCCTTGAGGTCGCCATTGGAAAGGCTGGCAGAGCCGAGGGCACGATCGGCGGCATCTAGATCGGAGAGGGCTTTGTCCAGCGACTCAGCCGTACCCTTGCGGATGAGGCTTTCGGCGTCGGAAATCACGTCGCGCTGCTTGCGGAGCGTTTCGGTATTGGCCTGAGCTAAGCGCTTAACTTCACCCTGCACCGCGGAGGAACCACCCGCATCTCGCTGGACGGCGATGTCCTGCTTGGCGAGAGCGATGGCGTCGCGACGCGACTGTGCGGCGGATGAATTGATCGGGGCGATGGCGCCATTCGCTCCTTCTAGGAGATCAAGGGCGGCCTTGAAGTCGCCGGCGGCAGCCTTCTTGCTGGCGGCCTCAATGGCCTGAGTGACTTCACCGAAGAGCTTGTCGTGAGCAGCGGCGACTTCGTCAATCGCCGAGGCGGCGGGAGCTTCAGCCTTCGCCACGGGGGCCTCAGCCTTAGGTGTAGAGGCAGCATCGGCAGCCTTCTTTGCGGCAGCGGCTTCGGTGATGGCGGCGTTGACAGAGGCGAGGCCTTCCGTGGCGCCGACATCTTTAGCGTCGATCGACAGGATAGCTTCGAACTTATCCTTGGCGGCCTGCAGGTTGCCTTCGTCGCGCGCCTTGAGCGCCTCGGCGAGGAGCTGCGGCTTGCGGGCGGCGGCGTCGCCGTCTTGCGCGACAAGGGATCCGGCGGCGAGGGCCAAGGCAAGGGCTGCCCAGGCGAGCTGCGAACGGTGGAGGTTTTTCATGGAGTTGGGGCTTTTGAAAATTTATTTCTTGGGGGTGGTTGCCTTGGGGGCGGGAGGAGGGGTAACGGCCTTCGGCTTAGAGACGGGAGGCGTAGGCGCCGGAACGGCGAGCGTCTGCGTATCAGTAACCACCTTCTTCAGCTTCTTGGGGTTAGGAGCGAAGGATTTATCGAAGGTCACAGTCTTGTTCGGCAAGTCAATGCCTTTGACCACGTAATGGGCCCCATTATACGTAAACTTATCCCCAACCGTGTGGAGCGTGAGGGACCAGGCGGGGTCGGAGGCGGAACTGAGGATTATGTCGACGCGGGCCGTGAATTCCATCGGCTTCTCGTCATCGATGTCGACGACTTGACCGAACTGGCGGTCATCAACCGTAAGCACGTTGCGAATGAAGGGGATACCGTCGGCGTCCTTACCCTTGACCACCTTGTAGGCCTTTAAGGTGAGGTAAGGAGCCTCCGGGATGGGCTTGTTCAACTTGCAGTCATCGATGTACTGCTTGGTCTTCACGTTCTTGAGCGTGAAGAGTCGATCCTCCTCCTTCTTTCCGGGTCCCAGCGTGGACTGGACCAGCATGAAAGTGTAGGTAGGGTGACCGGAGGAAACCAATGAGATGCCAAAAGGCGGCATCTCCTCAGCCTTACGGCTGCGCGGGACATAATCCTTGAGGGCGGGATCCCAGACGACATCGATTGTAGTGAAAAGGTCGTAGTCCCAATTGTCGTCGTTCTCTTCGGGGCTAAGCCAATCCTTCACATTGTCTTCGAGTGAAGCGCGTGGGCTAGCAGGATACGCTTGGCCCTGGGGCACAGCATCCTTGAGCTGCTTTATAACGGCGGACTTGCCGTCGTCATCGGGGACGACCGGAGCAATCAGGCCAGGCTTCAAAAACGGAGTAGCCCCGGCGACGAGCAGAAGCGCTCCGAGGATGACGAGGATGATGTCCTTTCGGGAATTCATGTCCGGGATACTTTATTTCTTGGGTTCGCCTTCGGCGGTGGCCGCAGGCTTCTCCTCGGGGATGGAAAGGTAGTCGATCTGCACGACGAAGGAAGATAGTTTGCGGGGAACGACGAGTGTCCGCTTATCCTCTGAGGAGACAGCGGCCTTGCCGCCCTTAGCCGGCGTGGCAGGCTCCTCAGCCCCAAAGAAGCCGCCGACGAGGGAAGGTGCGGGGGCAGCCGCGAGGCCAGATGAAGCGGGCGCACCGTTACCGTTGGCTAACAACTTCTCGGTCTCCTTGTTCGCCATACCCACGTCGATGGTCGTGATGGCGACCGGACGGCCGGAGTTACGAATCTTGTTCACAAACGTGCGCAGCGTCGGGGTATAGCCGACGAATCGGACGCGGAAAGAAAGTGTCTCGACCAGATTCAGACGATCGAACGTGCGCGTAGGCGTGAACTCGTCTACCTCGTTGCGCGAGATGTCGCCATCAGGGCCGTAGGTTCCGGCGCCGGGCTTGCCTTCAGGAATCAAGACATAGGTTTCGACGGGCTCCCGATCGACGGATTCGATCAGCAAGGGCGAGCCGGGGAGGCGAGATTCCGCCAACTGTCGGACGATGAAATCGATGACGAGCCGCTGTTGGTCGACCTTCTGGAAGTCGCGCTTCGGGGCGGTGCCTTGATTATGGATGTAACGATGGAAACCAAAGGCGGTGGGGTCATTGGGCATCAATTTGATGCCTTGGTCCAGCGCGAGCTTGCGCCAGCCGTCGACGGATTCGCGAAGCAAGGCACTCATCTCGGCCGAATTGGCGGAGGCCCTACCCTTGATGGCGAGTTCGGCGTTGCCGGCGATCGCGGCTCGCAGCGAAGCGATGTGGGCTTCGAGATCCTTCACGTCGTCGGCAGCTTTCCGGACGTTTTCATCGTCGAGAGAGACCGCCGAAGCGCCCGGCACGAAAACGTGTCCGCGCAGGAGCCCAGCCTGCTCCTTGCGGGCCCGGTCAAGGACGAGGGCCGAGGAGGTATTTCCTCGATAGGCCAGCACGGCCGCGACGCAACCGCCCACGAATAGCAAGGCGATCGCGATGAGCGCGAGGTTAAAGCCGAGGTTTTTCTTGAAATTCTGCATGGCTTAGAGGGCCTTGTCCTTATGGATGACGAGGGTGAGGGTCGCCTTAGGCGTCATACGAATCTCGGTCTTGTTGTCCGACGCCTTCATGGTCTGGTCGGTCACGACGATTTCGTTCTCCGGAACGGAGCTGACGTAAGGCGACTTGCGGACGACGTCCAACAGCCGGCCGATGTGCGCCTTCTCCGACTGGGAGCGGTACTGCTTGATATCGAACGGCACTTCGGAAAAAAGGAAGCGGACCGAGATAACGACCTTGGTCACCACGACTGGAGTGGGCGCGGGCTGTCCTTCAACTGCGGGAGCAGCAGGAAGAGGCTCGTACTTCACGTGCATCTCCTCGATCCAAGTATTCTTGAGCGTGCCGACGCGTGCTTGGAGGTCGCCGAGGAAGGCGGGCCAGTTGGAACGGTTGAGGACGACGTATTCGAGTTCCTTCGTCTTGGCGGAAAGTTCGGCGGCCTTCTTGCGGGACTCCTCGATGGTATTCCGGCGGGAGGAAAGCTCAGACTGACGCGCCTGAATAATCGCGGTCTGATCGTGGTTCCACTTTTCGGCTTCACTGAACGCCCAATAGATAAAGCCAGGGGCAATCGCGGCGAGCAACGCGGCGAGGAGCAGACGAGGCTTGCGGGCGTCGAAAGCCTGCTGCGAGGCGATGTCTCGGGGGATCAGGTTAACACCGATCGGCTGGGGCAGAGTTAGACGGGCGGCCTCACCGATCACCTCGGTGATTTGATATTTGGCACGCTCGAGCTGCTCGGGATTGATGCCCGCACCTGGCGTGATAACCGAAGAAGGATCAAAGACTTCAACCGGCAGACGCAACGTCTCGCAAAGCTGCTCGGAGAGCCCGGGGACCTGCGAACCGCGTCCCGTTACGAGGATGCGGGCGGGCTGACGCCCATGGGTGCCACGGCGCACATTGATCAGGCGCCGATTGATGTCTTGAGCGAGACGGCGGATGAAAGTCTGCGCGTTGGCCTGAAGAATGGCGACCTGTGGATCAGACTCGGCGAGCTGAACAATGCCAGAGAAATAACCTACCTTGATGGCCTCGGAAACTGGGAAAGGCTGTCCGGTATTGTCGGAAACTCCTTGTGTGAGAAGATTACCGCCGATGTTAGTGGCCGACTGAATATTGACGCCACCGGGCCCGACGAAACTCAACGTGGTGGAGCGGGCGCCGACATTGACGATAAGGACTTCCTCGGCCGCTGAGCCGCCAGCGAGACGGAAGGCCTGACTGTCAAGCAACGGGGCGGCCTGAATCGACATCGGGCGGAGGCCGGTCGAGGTGACCATGTTTGCAATCTTGGTCGCGATCTCCGTGCGCAGGGCGAAGAGCAGCACTTCCGCTTCAACGCCGTCAGATGACATCATCTGGCTATCCCAGATGACTTCATTGAGCGGATAAGGAATGGCATTCTGGGCCTCGAAGGCGACAATCTGAGCCTGGCGAGCACGCTCCACCTGGGGAACCTTGAGCGGCTTCTGCAGTAACAGGAAGGCGGGGGCAATGACTGTGACGCGCCCCTTTATCTCGTGGGTGTTTACTAGGCTAGCCAAGGCAGCCATGGCCGCATTCAACCACTCGTCGTCGCCAGTCAGACCCGGAGAAATCTCTTCGACGAAAAACTGCTCGAGAATCAGGCTTCCCGCTTGGACGGAAAACTGGGACACCGAGACGTTCGACGCGGCGAGGTTGACAATAGTGGCCTTCTTCTGGCTCATGCTGAAACGGTAAGTGTGAGGGGGGTTAGCGGGATGCGCTATCTTCCCGGATGAACTCGGGCGAAGGCGAACCCTGCGGCAGATTGTCGAAGATAGCGTAAGGCACCAAGTACTGCGGACGCAGCATGCCGGCGTTGGTTCCGACACCACGGTCCGCGAGCTCGCGGGCTCCGTCAAAATCCTTCTTGTTCACGAACTGCTTGTGGACGGCTGCCTGCATGTCAGCAGTGAGCCGGCCAGCTTCGGTGTAGAGTGGGATTTCCGTGCCGCCGACTTCAAGCTGCACATAATAGTAATCCGGCTGCATCTTGAGTCGGTCGCGCTTCACGATGTCACCAGGGAGATAGAAAAAGAGCGAACGGGATGAATTCACCTCCATCGTCAGCACGGTCGCGGAAGCACGATAGTAGGAGAACTCGGCGGCGTCCTTAACGGACAACGGCTTGAAAATCTGGGTTACGGTGACCTTGATCCTGTCGACCCACTGTTTGTTCGGGGGGCGCTTGCCGGCTTTATCTTCGGCCGAAAGCTTGGTGTCGGGGTTGAAATTGGCCTGCAGTTCGACCTGCATACGAACCCACTCGTTCTTCTGGCCGCCGATTTTGACGGGGTCGAAATGCACAGAACGCACATAAACGGGGCTCTTGCCGGACGTGGCAGCTCCTCCTTCAGCCTTGGTCGCCTGAGCCAAAACACAGGATAGGGACAGGCAGATAGCCATTAGGCTGGCAAAAACAGCACGTGCTTGGGGCATGGGGAGGGGAAATCTGTTACAGTGAACCATCCGAGGCAAATGCAAAAACCCGAGCAGCTTGGAACAATCCTTAAATGCAAAATTCTTGCATCTGGAGTATGGCCGGCACTAACTGCACATTGATGTCACGTCTGGCCTTAGCCCTAATCTTTACCGCGCTCCCCTGGATCTTCACGCCGGCAGCCGCGCAGGAAAGGCCCGTCATCGTGACCAGTTTTACGGTCATAGAAGATTGGGTTCAAGTCATTGGTGGTAAAAGCTTTAAAGTAATAAACATTATTCCAGCGCACAGCGAGGCCCATGGCTTTCAGCTCGGCCCCCGCCACGCCAAGGCCCTCAGTCAGGCTGCCTTGATCGTGGGCATAAGCCCGGAATTCGAGCCATGGCTGGAAAGCTGGGCCAATGCCAATCATAAGGCCGAGACCCTCCTCTGGCTCGACCCGAAAGGTGCGGCGAAAGATGGTGCCAGCCACCCCGCGACGTCGCACCCTTGGACTGACCCCTCCGAAGTCCGAAAAATGGTCCAAAGACTATCAGACCGGCTGGCTTTGCTAAGCGGCGACGACCATCCGCAAGCGGCTTTCAATAAGTATCTTGAGGAAATTAACCAGGTCGACGACCTATTGGGCGGCCTCTTCCGCGGCATTAGCCCAGACCGGCGCGCCTTCGTCTCCCATCACGCCAACCTCGACCAATTCGCTCACCACTACGGATTGAACGTGGCCGGCACGATACTGGAACACGGCTCTGCTGAATCTGCCGACCCCTCCGCCCGGCATTTCTCCGAGCTACTCAGCCTGATCAGGAAACAGAAGATCCGGGTGGTCGTCACAGACGCCGGACAGAATAATGCCTTCGCCCGGAGGCTGACCGAAGACTCCGGCATCCCCTCCCCCCTCTCCCTCTCCTTCGAATCTCTCGAGCCACATGGACAGCCAGGGGATACCTGGGCCTCGATGATGCTCACCAACGGCCGACGCCTACATAAGGCTCTGCTCGAACAATGAACCGCATCATCTCAACCCTCTCGCGTCATCTCGGCGAAACGGTCTTCTCAATTCTCCCGGCAATTCCTTATGCCCGAAAGGAGAAGGACGGATGCCCTGGTGTCGCCGTCTCAGCCAAGCAGCTCTCCGCCGCCGCCCGGGCAGACGGCCCAATCGCCTTCCATGACGCGACGTTCGAGATTCCCTGCGGTTGCCGGACTGCACTCATCGGTCCCAATGGCTCTGGAAAATCGACGCTTCTCCGGGTGCTCGCCGGTTTGACTCCGATTCGCTCCGGCGAAGTCCGGATCGGCGGCGAACCCCCGCGCCTCGGCCGCAGCCGCATCGCTTACCTCGCCCAGCGCCCGCATCTCGCCGAATCTTTCCCACTCAAACTCCGGCGGCTGGTCCAGATGGGCACCTACGCCCATCACGGATGGTTTGAGGAATGCCAGCATGGCGACGAAGCCGTCGACCGAGCGCTATCGCGACTTGGCCTGACGGACCTTGCCGACAGGCCCGTCTATACTCTGTCCGGCGGCCAACTACAACGCGGTCTAATCGCGCGCGCCGTCGTCCAAGGCGCGGAAATTCTGCTGCTCGACGAACCCTATGCCGCCCTTGACCAGCCTAGTCGCGAGATTATCGACCGCTTCCTGTTCGACCAAGGCCACGCCTTCACCGTCGTAATGGCGACGCACGACCCAGCCGACCTTGGCCGCTTCGACCGCGTCCTCGAGATGCGCGACGGAGTCATCGCGACTCGCCATGCGTGCTCCGGCCACGACCACCGCCATGCTTGACCTTCTTCTACAGCCGCTGGCGGAGCCCTTCTTCGTCCGCGCCCTGATCGCGGTCGCGCTCAGTGGCGCGACCTGCGCCTGCCTCGGTGCCTACGTCGTGCTCCGCCGCATGGCCTTCGTCAGCACAGCGCTCACGCACTCGATTCTCCCCGGCGTCGTCGGCGCCCTTCTCCTGGGATTCTCCCCTTACCTCGGAGCGCTCGTCGCCGCGCTGCTGACCGCCGCCGGCGCGGCCTGGCTGGCCTCGCGCAAGGGCACGAGCGAAGACAGCGCGGTCG
Organism: Opitutia bacterium; assembly: GCA_947377865.1. Classification (GTDB taxonomy): domain Bacteria; phylum Verrucomicrobiota; class Verrucomicrobiia; order Opitutales; family UBA953; genus UBA953. Next base: position 20,169 of record CANCHK010000028.1, read on the forward strand.
GCGTGATGCTCTCCGTGATGTTCGCGGCAGGTATCGCGCTCATGCAGCAGGCCAACTCGTGGCGCGACTTCGCGGGACTACTCTTCGGGAGCGTGGTCTCCGTCGGCGGCGACGACCTACTGGTCATCGGCGCGACCACGGCGATCGTGCTCTTCGGCCTGCGCGCCTTACACAAGGAACTCGAGCTGGCATCGTTCGACGAAGAATACGCGAGCCTGCTGGGCGCACGACCCGCACTCATGCGCGTCGTACTGCTGGTGCTCGTCGCCCTGGGCTCGGTCGCGTGCGTCCGCCTGGTCGGCGCGCTGCTCACGACCGCCCTCTTCGTCATCCCGGCGGCGACGGGCGTGCTTCTTGGCCGCACCGTCCCGCAGGTGATGGGGTGGGGGACAGTATGCGCGTTACTCGGCGGCGTCGGCGGTCTCTATCTTTCCTACTACGCACCGGCGGTGCCGTCGGGCGCCGGCATCGTGCTCTGTTGCGCACTCCCTTATCTGGCCGCGCGCATCTTCGCGCCGCGTCGCTAATCAGAAGCGCGGCGGACGGAGAGCGAGCGGCAGGCCAAGCACTTCGCGGGCGATGACCGCCTGACGGAGCGCGGCAGAGCCGCGGAACTGGCCCCGCGTGTGCGCTCGGGCCGGGCGAGTGACCACGAGGGACGAGGCATCCAGGTGCGTCGCCGCTAGCGAGACTGGGGCCTCCGGCGCCGGCGTGGCGGCGACTGGCGCGGGTGCATTGCGAACACGACGGGCGCGACGCATCAAAGGCGGTGGCGTCGCGGCCAGCGGAGCCGGACGGGAGGAGGCCGATGCGGCCTTTCCGATCACCCAAATCACGAAGGCAACCAGGGCGAGACAGGCCTTGATGAGAAGCGCCGAATCCATGCTCAGGCCTTGGCGCCGGGAGCGGGACCGTCGCCGGCGATGCCCTTGCGCATCTCGGTGTCGGAACGAAGGTTCTCCAGACGCTGGAAGTCCATGTAGCCCATGCGGCCGGAACGCAGCGCATCGGCGAGGGCCTGCGGGATCTGGGCTTCGGCTTCGACCACGCGGGCGCGCATCTCTTCGACGCGGGCGCGCATCTCCTGTTCCAGCGCGACGGCGGCCGCGCGACGGATCTCGGCCTGGGCCTGCGCCATGTTCTTGTTGGCGTTGGCCTGGGCCTCCTGGAGCATCGCGCCGATATTGTCGCCGACATCGACGTCGGCGATGTCGATGGACATGATCTCGTAGGCGGTGTGGGCGTCGAGGCCGCGTTCGAGCACGGTCTTGGAGATGCGGTCGGGGTTTTCGAGGACGACCTTGTAGCTCTCGGACGAACCGATGGTGGTCACGATGCCTTCGCCGACGCGGGCGATGATGGTCTCTTCCTGGGCGCCGCCGACGAAACGGTCGAGGTTCGTGCGGACGGTGACGCGGGCCTTGACCTTGACCTGGATGCCATCCTTCGCGACGGCGTCGATGGTGGTGCGGCCGCTGGCAGGGTTAGGGCAGTCGATCACCTTCGGGCTGACGGACGTGAGCACGGCTTCGAGCACGGACTTGTTCGTGCCGCGGGTGGCGATGTCGATCGCGCAGGCGCGATTCCAGTCGAGATGCAGGCCGGCCTTCTGGGCGGCGATGAGCGCCTGCACCGTCTGGACGATGTTGCCGCCGGCGAGGTAGTGGGCGTCGATCTTCTCGACGTCGACCGAGAGGCCGGCCTTGGTCGCGGCGATCTTGGCGTCGACGATCACGCTGTAAGGCACGCCGCGCAGGCGCATGCCGACGAGGTCGAACAGGCCGACTTCGGCGCCGGCGAGGCGCGCACGCACCCACACGGTGAGGAAGGACAGCAGGAAAAGGACGAGCAGCAGCAAGGCGCCCGCCGCGACCCAGAGGACGACCGTAGTGACAGCGGAGGAATCAGTGTTCATTGGAGGAAATTCAGCGGGCCCGACGGACGGTCACGCGGCCGGAGCCGGCTTCGGTCACGATCACGGCGGCGTTGCGTTCGACGAAACCGTCGAGCGAGAAGGCCTCGACGAGGGCGCCGTCGATCTCGATCGTGCCGGAAGGCGCTAGGACCGTGATGGCCTTGCCGGTCTTGCCGACATAGACCGCGTAGCCGGCGGCGGCGGGCACGGCGGCACCCTCGTTGCTGCTGACGTTAATCATCGAACGGCCGATGCCAGTCTGAGGCAGGAGGCGGCGGAAAGCGAAGAACTCGAGCGTCAACATGACCAGGAAAACGACACAGAACACCGCGCAAGTCGTCGCGCCGGCGTCCGCCGATAGGTAGATGCCGCCAAAGGAGACGACTGCGCCAAGGAAACCGAGGATCACCGTCGGCAGGAAGAACTCCGCACCGATCAGGACGAGGCCCGAAACCAGGAGGCCGATCGGCAGGACCAGTGAGACCTCTGCGGTGGGTGCGGCGGAAAGCATCATGAGCATGACGATGCGAAGCCCCCGCCCGCTTTCCAATCTTTTCTGGCCCGCCTCACTTACAATAAGGCAAAAAAACTGTAATCTTCGCCTCACGCTTGCGGGCCGTGCACGGCCCGCCCTATTCTCGACCATGGCCAAGAAACCGCCCGCCCCTCGCCGCACCCCAGTCAAGGAGGCCCATCATGTGCTGCAGGATGCCCTGCTCAAGGCGGGGGAAAACGAACCGGGCAAGCATGGCGAGATCGCCAAGTCCCTCGGAGTGTCCGCCTCGATGCTCTACAAGTGGCGCGAGCCGGCCGAAAAAGGCAGCGGCCAGCCTAACCCGCTGCACCGCACCGCCCTGCTCATCGAGCTCACCGGCGACACCCGCATCGTCGACTGGCTCGCGCAACGCGCCGGCGGACAGTTCACGCCGGTCGATGGCGAAGCCTCGGCTGTAAACCTAGATAAGGCGGCGAACGCCCTTGTGCGCGAGTTCGGTCTCCTCATCGCCGACGTCGCCGACGCAATCGAAGACCACCGCATCACCGCCGATGAGACGCAGCAACTGCGCGAGAAGTGGAACGGCATCCGCAAGCGCGCGGAGGCCTTCGTGCGACGCTGCGAAAAAGGCGACTTCGGCCCCAAGGCCTGAGCGATTTCGCTTTCACGGACGCCGCGAAAAGGTAACCAGAAGCCATGGCCGAATTCACCATCCGCCCCTACGGCGACCCGATTCTCCGGGCGAAGGGAGATCCCGTGAAGGAGTTCGGCCCCGCCCTGCGTTCACTGGGCGACGCGATGCTAAGCGCGATGAAGACCGCCAAGGGCATCGGCTTGGCGGCACCGCAGGTCGGACTTTCCCTGCAGCTCTTCGTCATGAACGTGCATGACGAAGATTACCTCCCGGTACTCGACGGCAAGGCCCGCCAGCCCGAAGACATCATGCCCATGCTCCTCGCCAATGCGACGGTAACCGTACCTCCAGGCGAACCCGATATCTATACCGAAGGCTGCCTCTCGTTCCCTGGCATCACCGGCGACGTCGAGCGAGTCGAGCGAGCGATTGTCCGCTACCGCGACGCCGACGGCGCCCCACACATCCTCGAATGCGCCGGCCTGCTGGCCCGCTGCGTGCAGCACGAACATGACCATTGCCAAGGCGTGCTGTTCATCGATCGCATGACGCGCCCGCACCAACTGCTGACATCGGCGAAGGTGAAAAAGCTCAAGCGCGCGACGACGACGGAAATGAAGGCCTCACGCAAGAAAGCCTGATCACTTCTTGACCGACGCGGGAGCGAATACCCTGAGCGTGAGCTGGCCCACGTCGACGGCGGCAAGAGCATCAGCCTGACTGCTGACGGCATAAGCAAGATAGGATCCGTCTGTATCGGCCTGGGCGACATTCCACCGCGCCCGGAGCGATTCCGGAGCGACGGGGGCGCCGCCGGCGACGATGAAGAGATAGGGTGCGGCGGAAATACCGATCTTAGTCTGGGTAACGCAAAGGTGCGCGAGCAGAGCCGCGCCGAGCGGATCGCTCGAGCGTCCGAATCCAAGGACCCATTCGCTACCTTGGGCGAGACGCGGAAGGAAACTGCGGTCGTCCTTCAAGATAATCGAGCAATTGAGGGCGACACCCCGCGGCGCCCTTGGGCCGAACTCGGTCAGGGCCGATGCGGAGCCGATGATGCGCATCGAATAAGCGTCGGCGAGACGAAGGAAAAGCACCCCGACCGACCCATCGGAAGTGAGCGCATAGAATTCGACCCAGAGCACGCCAACCTGCTTCGGAGCCGTCGCCGGCTTGAGGGACTTCGCTAGAGCAGGCGCCGGTTGGCCGGCGATATGGGCATAACCATCAGCCGGCACGGGAGCCAAGGAACGCTCATCGAGCTTGGTCCAAGCGGCACGGACATCCTGCGAAAGCATGGGAGGTCGGCTAAGGTTACGATCACCGAGTACGGCGATACCGCCGATGAGATGAGTCTGAGCGAAGCCCATGTCGCGCGCCTTCTTCTGCAGGCTTGCCGTCGCCTGGGCGACGGCGGCCTCCCATGGCTTAAGAGTGAGTTCCTCCGTGAAATCGACCGGCTTGACCAGCTCCGCAGCCCGGGCGGTGGCGGCGGCGCGAAGGCGGGTCAACGAAGGTAAGGCCTGCTGAATCTGCGCATTGCCCTCATCGATAATCTTTTGGCTTCGGACTTTTACCTGTTCGGTTGTCTCCGAGAGCCCGCCCACCTTAGGCCCAGCGGCGGCGACCGTTCCGCCGACGGTGGCAAGGATGCTCTGGCCGGTCTTGACGCGACTCTCTCCCGCCGCGGAGATGCGCTTAGCGTTGTTCCATTCGACGATCTCGTTGGGCTGTAGATAATGGACAACCTCGACGTCCGGCATGGATGGCGGAGCAGGCGGCGCGACCTCGCCGGCGGCGATGAAGATCAGGGAGGCGAGGAGCGCGTGCATGGAAAAGAGGTTCAGGACTCGTCAAACTTTCGGGCAAAGAGAGCTTCCATCTCGCCGAGGAGCGCGGTGCCGTCCTTTCCGCGAACCGAGAAGCGGAGTTTCGAGCCCTGGCCAGCAGCCAGCATCATGAGCCCCATGATACTCTTCCCGTTCACGGATTCCTCATCCTTGGAAACGGTAATCTCGACGTCCGGATAGCGGTTCGCCAGTCGGACAATCTGGGCGGCCGGGCGGGTGTGGATGCCCATCCGGTTCTGAACGGTGAATTCGCGGGCCAAAGCCTCGTGGGTTTCTTCCATATAAGGGGTCTATCCTGAGACGAACGCAGGATAGAGGAAAAGGGAGGGTGGCGGCAAGGCGGGTCAAGGCAAATTGAGCCCAAGGGAGGGGACGCTTGACCTTCCCCGCCAGACCCCTCCAATCAACCCAAACGAACTACCGTGGCCAAGCCCGCTGTCC
>CANCHK010000029.1 GCA_947377865.1 Opitutia bacterium
CGGACATCAGACCATCGCGTTCTTCGGTGTCGGCCTTGTTGGCGACGACGATGACCTTCTTGCCAGCCTGACGCAGCATGGTGGCGACTTCGAGGTCGAGAGCGGTACAGCCTTCGGAAGCGTCGACAACGAGAAGCACGAGGGCGGCAGCGGCGAGGGCGAAGTCGACCTGCTCTTCAACGGCGTCAGCGATGAGCTTAGGCGTCAGCTCGGCGCGATACAGGCCGATGCCTCCGGTATCCATGAGGGTATAACGACCATCGAAGATGTCGGAGGTGATGAGGTCGCGCGTGACCCCAGGCTGATCATGCACAATCGAGATACGGCGGCCCACCAGACGGTTGAAGAGGCGGCTCTTACCGACGTTGGGACGGCCCACGATGGCTACCGCGCGCGAAATTTCTGTGTTCCGTTCCATGGCACGACAGTCAGGGCTACCTGCCCGCCTAGCAAGCAAGGATGCGTCAGCGACGCGGGATGGTGTCCAAGAAGCGGGCGATTCGCTCGCCAGCCTCGTGGATCTTCTCGTAGCTGGTCGAGAAGGACGCACGGCAGAAACCAGCGCCGGCCTCACCGAAGGCCGTACCCGGCACCATGGCTACCTTCTGCTGTTCGAGGAGCTTCTGGGCGAAGGTCATGGAGTCCATGCCCGTTGAAGTGATGTCAGGGAAGGCGTAGAACGCCCCACGCGGAAGGTGGCACTTCAGGCCGAGCTCGTTGAAACGGCGCACGATAAAGTCGCGGCGTTCGCGATACTTGTCGCGCATATGGAGCATCGAGTCGCGCCCATTGCGAAGGGCTTCGACGGCGGCTTCCTGACTCATGATGGGAGCGCACATGATGCCGTATTGGTGCACCTTGAGCATCCCGTCGATGACGGCGGCCGGACCACAGGCGTAGCCGATGCGGAATCCAGTCATCGCGAAAGCCTTTGAGAAACCGTGGAGGAATACCGTACGTTCGCGCATACCGGGCAGCGAGGCGATGGACACGTGGTCGCCTTCGAAGGTGAGTTCGGAGTAGATTTCGTCCGAAGCGACCAGGAGGTCCTTCTCAATCGCAAACTTGGCGATGGCCTCGAGCTTAGCGCGGTCGGCAGTGCCGCCGGTCGGATTCGTCGGGAAGTTCAGGATGAGCAGTTTGCAGCCAGGCTGCCAGGCCGCGCGGAGGGCGGCCGGATCGAGTGCGAACTGGTCGGCGGCGATCGTACGAATTGGAATAGCTTCGGCGTGGCAGAGCGTGACGCTCGGCGCGTAGCTCACATAGCAGGGCTCATGGTAGAGCACCTTGTCGCCCGGGTTCAGGGTCGCGCGCAGGAGGATGTCGAGGGCTTCGGAGACGCCAATGGTACCGAGAATCTCAGTCTCGGGGTCGTATTCCGGGCCATAGTTCTTGGCAACGTAGCGGGAGATCTCCTCGCGGAACTGCTGAGTCCCGCGATTATCCGTGTAGGAGGTGCGACCCTTCTCGAGGGAGGAGATCGCGGCTTCACGGATATGATACGGTGTGACGAAGTCGGGTTCGCCGATACCCAGGGACACGGCGTCCTTCATCTTGGACACGATGGCAAAGAAGTCACGAATGCCCGATTTGGGCAAGGTCGCGACATGTCGCGCCACGAAACGGCCTGAAGAATCCATGGTCAGGCTGGGCTTAGGGGCTGACCGAGGGCTGGTCGCGGCGGGAACCTTCGGCGTTCACGATGAAACCGTCCTTCTTGTAGGCGCGGAGGAAGAAGTGCGTGGAAGTACCCTGCACGCCGTCGATGCGGGCGAGGCGCTCGTGGACGAAGCCGGCCACCTTGTAGAGATTGTCGGCCGTGACGACGACGAGCAGGTCGTAGCCGCCGGACATCAGGTAGCAGCTCTCCACCTGTTCGAAGCTGGAGATGCGTTCGGCGATGCCGTCGAAGCCGCCGACGCCTTCGGTGCGGATCTTGATTTCAATGACCGCACGGACGCGGTGCTCAGACTCGTAGCTCGGGTTCAGCACCGGGCGCATACCCAGCAGGACGCCCTGCTTGCGCAATGCTGCGAGCTCACGGTCCACGGCTTCGGCGCCGAGGCCGAGGATCTTGCCGATCTGGGCGGTGTCGAGGGCTTCCCCATCGAGAATGAGCTTGAGTACGGAGTTCATGGCGGAAAATCAGGGCTGCTTCACCGCGCGGCGGGCGCGGACGGCGGCGGCGAGACCATCGAGGACCGGGATGGTCTCTTGGAAAGAGATGCACGCGTCGGTGATGCTGCAACCGTAGGTGGAGGCGTCCTTGCCCTTCCAATCTTGGCGGCCTTCGACGAGATGGCTTTCGATCATCACGCCAGCGATCACGTTCGAACCCGCGGCGACCTGGGCGGCAATGTCCGCCGCGACGAGCGGCTGGCGACGATGGTCCTTCGAGCTATTGCCATGGGAGCAATCGATGACGAGGCGGGAAGCGAGGCCGGCCTTTTGAATGCGGGCAGCAGCGTCGGTGACGAACTCCGCGCCGTAGTTCGGGCCGGTGCGGGAACCGCCACGCAAGATGATGTGCGCATCAGGGTTGCCGGAAGTCTGGAAGATGGCGACGACGCCTTCCTTGGTGACAGACGGGAACCAATGGGACGAACGGGCCGAAAGGCAGGCGTCGACGGCGACCTGGATTGAGCCATCGGTACCGTTCTTGAAACCGACTGGCATGGAAAGGCCGGAAGCGAGCTCGCGGTGAATCTGGCTCTCGGTCGTTCGGGCACCGATGGCACCATAGGAGACGAGGTCAGCGACGTACTGGGGCGTGATTGGGTCGAGGAATTCGGTGGCCGACGGCAGGCCCATCTCAGCGATTTGCGCGAGCAGGCCACGAGCGAGGCGAAGGCCATCGTTAATGCGGAATGAGCCATCGACCTGCGGGTCGTTGATCAGGCCCTTCCAGCCGACAGTGGTACGAGGCTTCTCGAAATAGACACGCATGACGACCAGGAGGTCGGCGGCATGCTTCTGGGCTTCCTTCTGCAGGAGCGCGGCGTACTCCAAGGCGGCCTTGGTGTCGTGGACCGAACAAGGTCCGACGATGACCATCAGGCGGTCGTCTTGGCCAGAAATGACCTTGGCAGCGTCCTTACGGGCTGTCGTAACCACCTCGGTGGCCTTCTCGGACGCAGGGAGATCCTGGAGCACGAGGGCGGGAGTCAGCAGGGGGTGCTGGCTGCGAATGCGAAGGTCGTCCGTATTGTGGTACATCGGGTGAAGGGCCTTTCCCTTTGGGAAAAGGGGGTAAATGAAGGGGTCTGAAGCCCCCGTGTCAATGACGCGTCCCTTGTTGACGCGAGAGGGTATCAGTATCAAAACTGTCTCAAATCGGCATGCCTAAGTCCGTTGCCAGTGAATCGCCGGAGCAATCCGGAGCCTTCCGGGCCTTCATCGCCCAGCAAGGCCTCCGTGCTACCCGCCAGCGGATGGCCGTATTCGAGGGCGCCCGGACCATCCAAGGCCACTACACCGCCGAGGATCTTCTCAAGAAGGCCCGCTCCCTAGACCGCAGCGTTTCCCGTGCCACCATCTACCGCGCAATCCCCCTGCTCATCGGCAGCAGCGTGATCCGCGAAGTCGATGTCGGCCGCGACCACAAGTACTACCTCGCCGAAGCCGGCAGCGCGACTTTCCGCGCCCAGCTCATCTGCGAAAGCTGCGAGACGATCGTCGAAGTCGAAGCTCCTTTCATGGAATGGTACGGCAAGGCCGTCGCCGCCAAGCACGGCATGCGTCCCATCTCCCAGAAACTCCAGGTCACCGCGCTCTGCGAACGTTGCCAGAAGCGCAAGGCCGCCCGCCCATGATCACCTATCCCTCCGCTTCCATCTTCCCCCCCCTGCCCGTCGGCGGCACGCCGCTGTCCGATTTGCAGAAGGAAGTCATCGCGCTCAAGAAGGCCAAGGACGCCCTAATCCTCGCGCACAACTACCAGTGCGAAGACATCCAGGGCATCGCTGATTTCGTTGGAGATTCGCTCGGCCTCGCCTACAAAGCCGCCGAAGCGAAGCAGTCCACGATCGTCTTCTGCGGGGTGCATTTCATGGCTGAAACGGCCAAGATCGTGAATCCGACGCGCCGCGTGCTCCTTCCCGACATGGCCGCCGGCTGCTCGCTCGCCGACTCCTGCCCCGCCGAGAAACTGGCCGCCGCCAAGGCCGCGGACCCTTCTCTCTATGTCGTCGCGTATATTAATTGCAGCGCCGCAGTGAAGGCAATCAGCGACGTCATCGTCACCAGCGGCAATGCTTCGAAGATTGTCAGCCGCGTGCCCGCCGACCGAAATATCCTGTTCGTCCCTGACCAGAACCTCGGCCGCTGGGTCTCCGGCAAGACTGGACGCGCGATGCAGCTGTGGCCGGGCAATTGCTACGCCCACGTGCAATTCACGCCGGGCGCCCTCATTCGTACCAAGGCCGCCCATCCCGGCGCGCTCGTCGTGGCCCACCCCGAATGCACCGAAGCTGTGCGAGAGATGGCCGACATGGTCTGCTCGACCGAACTTATGGTGGGCTGGTGCAAACAGCAAACCGCGCAGACCATCATCATTACTACGGAATCAGGAATGATCCACCGCCTACGCAAGGAGGTGCCTGGCAAGACGTTCGTTTCAGCCCCCACCGACCGTTGCTCCTGTAATGACTGCAAGTTCATGAAGATGAACACTCTGACGAAAGTGCGCGACTGCCTTCGCGATGGTTCGCCCGAGATTCTGATGGACGAGAAAATGCGTGTCGCCGCCGAGATTCCGCTCCGCCGGATGCTCGAGTGGAGCAAGTAATGTCAAAACGACGCTTATTGTTATTCAGCAGATTAAGCGAAATTAAGGCAAAAAACTTTTACCAAAGTTTGACAATCTGGAATATAATAAAAGGTTGAGAGGAGTGGTGACGCTTAATTGATGAAAACGTTACCACCAGCAGCAACAAGCACACTCAATCCTTTATGAAAATAGACCTCAATCCCGCCTCCTTCACCTCGAAGGACGCCTATGTCCGCGCCGCCCTCTCCAAGGCTCGCGATTTGGCCGTCCAGACTTGGGAAGACGAGCACAGCGAACGCCAGTCGCTCATCGAGCGCGAAGTCGCCGGCCTCTCGAAGCCCGAGCTCGCCAAGCGTCTCATTAAGCTCCTCTCCCGCCCGAACCGCGCCCGCGCCCAGATTTCGGACAGCATGCGCTCCAAGGCCCAGAACATGCGCAAGAAAGGCGCCCCGGTCCGTGAGATCGCCGCTGAGCTCGGCATCTCTATCCCGTCGGTCTATAACATCACTAAGGACTAACCTTGCCCGCCATTCCTGCATCGCCGAAGGTATCAGCGATGCAGGAATGGAATCGTGGCGATCCTTCGAAAGCCCCCGCCCGCGCGCCCCTGGCCCGCGGCGGGAAGCTCGATGCTCCCCACCTGATCGCGGCCTACCGGGCTGGTATCTTCCCTTGGTATTCGGCCGGTGAGCCAGTGAAATGGTGGTGCCCTGATCCACGTTTCGTGATGCGGCCGTCTGATTTCCGCCTGACGGACAGTCTCCGCAAGACGATGCGCAAGCAAGGCTGGTCGATCACGTTCGATCGCCAGTTCGAGACCGTGATGCGCCGCTGCTCTGAAGTCCCTCGCCCCGGCCAGAACGGCACCTGGATCAACGAGGACATGATCACGGCCTACGGCGAGCTGCATCGGCTAGGCATCGCCCACAGCGTCGAAGTCAGCTGGGAAGGCGAACTCGTCGGCGGGCTTTACGGCGTCGCCCTCGGCAGCCTTTTCCATGGCGAATCGATGTTTCACCTCAAGGCCGACGCCTCGAAGGTGGGCTTCGCGACGCTCGTCGCCCGCCTGCAGGCCTGCGGCTACTTCCTCATCGACTGCCAGGTGCCCACGCCGCACCTGGGTAGCCTAGGGGCCTTCCTCATCGACCGGGAAGAATTCCTCGAGGTGGTGAAGCGATTCCGCGACCAGCCTCCCACGGGCGACGCGTTTGCGCCTATTCCGACTTCGGACGCGACTTAAGCAACGCGCGGGCTTCGCGCTCATAGACGCGCTCGACGATCACGCACAGCTGCTGCAGCGAACGCCCGTCGGTATACACGGCGATGCCAGCCTTCATGTAGGCCTGCTCGCGCTTCTTCATCAGATCACGAATCTTGGCCTCAGGGTCGTCGCCCTTGAGCAACGGACGCCGCGAATTGCCGGCGGTGCGGCGCAAGATGGTATCTACCGACGCGAAGAGCGTGACGACGATGCCCTTGGAACGAACGAGCTCGCCCATACCAGGAGGCACGACCAGTCCGCCGCCGCAGGCGATGACGGCGCCGTTCGGAGGGAGAAGGCTTTCGACAACCTGACGCTCGAGGGCGCGGAAATGCTCTTCGCCATGCTCAGCAAAGACATCGGCAATGGAGGCCCCCGCCAACTTCTCGACCAGTTCATCGGTATCGTAGAAACGACGGCGCCAGCGCTTGGCGAGCTGGCGTCCGAGCGCGGACTTCCCCGTACCCATGAATCCGGCGAGGATCAGGTTCGGAGAGTCTTCCTTATTCGCGACAGGCGCCATGGGGACATAGCAATCCCCTGCCCGCCTCTCGGCAAGCGACAAGCGTCAGGGGTTCACTTGGCCGGCAGGGCTTCGAGTACGGCCTTCGCCTTGGGTGCCATGCGTTCGGAAAGGCCTTGGGAGGCTTCCGTCAACGTGGCACGGTCGGCTTCGGCAAAGAAACGCGGTACGGCCGCCCAGGCGGCCTCGGTCAGTTCATTGGCTGGCCCCTTCAGCAAAGGCAGCAGCGCGGCCTTCATGGCGAGTCGGGACTTGCCGAAGCGATTGGCACGAAACGCGGCGATGCGCACCCAGGCGCCTTTGGCCGCGAGCGACATTCCCGTCGGATCCAAGGGAAGCAGCTTAGTGGCGAGATGAGCGGGCAGGCGCAGAATCTCATCTTCCACTTCCTGAACCTGCGAACGCTGGGTTAATTTAACCAGACGCTCCCAGAGGATGGGCGCGGCGGCGGTCGGGCTAATGCGACGAAGTAGACGATTGGCCCGCTGGGCAGTCGCGAAATCCTCATGCTTGGTCAAGGCGACGAGCTCCTCGACGCTCAACGGCGAGTCCTTGGCGGAACGCTTCAGGTCGAGCTGGCGCTCAAGCTGCGCGAGCTTGGTATCAGGGGTCGTGCCTTCCGGAGCCTCGTAGGTGTTCGGCTGCTTGGGATTGAGCGGCAACGCACGCTTGTACGCGGGATCCAGCAATAAAATCTGCGCCAGAGCGGCTAAAACTTCAGGATCTTCAGAAGCCTTAACGGCGGCACGGATACGATCAAACCATGCCTTGGCCTCCGGCGTCTCCATCGTAAAGGAACGCGAGTGATCGAAGAGCGCCTGCTGGGCGGCGAGGCGCTTCTCCGCGACCGTGAGATCGGCGAAGGTGGTGGTGGACGGAGCCTCGGCGGCCGAACCGATGAGGCAGGCAGCGCAGGCGAGAAAGAGCGAAAGGGGCTTCATAGTCGTATCGGCAAATGCTTATTCAGATAGCCCAGTTGCCGCGCAGGGCCGGGGACTGGAGATGGTTGGCCTGGTCGTCGTCGACGAAGCCGCTGACGTCGGGCTTAAGCGTCAGCTTGCGGCCAAGGCGGACACTTAGGCCGGCGAGATTGACCAGCGTAGAACTCCGGAAGGCCTCGGCGACGCCGTAGCCGAACGGACGCTTCTCACGGGCGCAGAGATCGAAATCGTCTTCCTGATACTCCGGCAACGGGAACTCGGCGGCTTTGGCGAGCAGCTCGGGACGACTGCAGCGCATGCCAGCGAACAGCTTGCCGTTCGGTCCTTCAAGGAAGGGGTTCTCGGGATTACGCTCGGCGAGCTCAGATTCGAGGATGATGCGGGTACCATCCTTGTAGGTCAGCGTGACGGTTTTCCAGACGCCGCAGGCCATGGCGTCCTGGGGCGGCGCGTCGCACTCGACGGTGACGGGGGATTCGTTGTCCTTACCAAGGAAGTACTGCACCGGATCGAGGAAGTGCTGCCCCATGTCACCGAGGCCTCCTTGGTCGAAATTCCAATAACCACGGAACGAACCATGGCAGCGGTGCGGGTGATAAGGAATCAGTTGCGACGGGCCGCAGTACAAATCCCAATTGAGATGCGCAGGGACGGCCTCAGGCTTGAGCTCCGGCTTGCCAGTCCAGAGGTTGACTTTCCACTGGATGCCGCCAACCGGCGCGAGGCGAACCGTCAATGGGCCTCCAAGGACGCCGCTCGCGACCACGCGCTTGATCTCGCGGGCTGGGCCGACGCCGTAATAGTTCGTGCGATTAAGTCGGAACCAAGTGTTCACGCGGAAAGGCACGCCGGTCTGCTGGACGACGCGGCTCAGGGCGATGCCCTCGCCGATCGTGCGGGTCAGGGGCTTCTCGCACCAGACGGCCTTGCCACGACGGGCCGCCATGGCGGCGATGACGCCGTGCCAATGGGGCGGCGTGCACACGTGAACGACATCGGCATCAGGCAACGCAATCACTTCACGAAAATCCTCGGCCGTGATTGGAGTGCCGCCACCGGCCTGCTTAATGCGGTCGAACTTAGCCTTGAGGTGCTGGGCGTCGACGTCGCAGATGCCGACGATGCGGTTCGCGCCGGTCATGCGCGGTTCGGAGTGCATCTTGGAGATGCCGCCGCAACCGACAATGACATGATTCAAGGTCTCGCTCGGCGGGATGAAACCGCGGCCAAGCACGTGACGTGGGATAATCGTGAAGCCCAGGGCGGCGACAGCGGCCTTACGCAGGAAAGAACGACGGGGGAATCGCATGAGGGGTGTTATGAAGAGAAAAGACCTCGTTCAATCATGATAGTTCCCCCAGCGGACCGAATGCCGTTATATGGCACTATTCCGCCGTTAAAAGACCCGTGCGTTTTGCTTTCTAAAGATATCCTGCCACCCTGACTTTATGCCTAACTCGCCCATGCCTTCCGCCCTCTCTCTAGATGGGTCGGCACGCCTGGAAACGGCCATCCAGCAGTCGTCTACGTCGCCTTTCTATGCCTCGCCAGAATGGCAGGCCGCGTTCGCGCTTCGCTCACCGCATCTTTCGGATCTGCCGCGTATCACCAAGAGCCAGCTGCGCGAGCATTCCCCCGAAGGATTCCTGCCCGCCGATGTGAATCTCAAGGACCTCCTCGCAAGCGGGCTAATCGAAGAAGAGAGCACCTCCGGCACTTCGGGCGCCAGCGTACGCGTCGTCTTCGGTAAGTCTTGGTGGGGCGAACAGGAACGCCGTGCCTTGGTCCGTAATCCTTTCCTTGCAGGCCTCTTCGGGGAAAAGCCCAGCCTGCGGCGCGCGGTACTCACGACCCCAGGCTGTAGCGGCGTCAGCTGCTACAACCGCTGGCTCAACCTCGAACAACGCACCCTCGGCGACAGCCTGTTCGTCAATCAATCGCGCATTCCCTTTAGCCTCGGCGAAGAGAAGCTCGCCGGCATGGCCAAGGAAGTCGCTGACTGGGCGCCAGCCTTTCTGGACGTCGACCCAGTGCATGGCGCTTGGTTCGCGCTCTACTGCGAGCGCCATGGCCTGCGCTTCCCTTCCCTGCGCTTCATCCTGACGAGCTACGAATACACGAGCGTCGTCCACCGCGCGATCATGGAACGCGTCTTCGGCGTGCCGGTGATCAATCTCTACGGCTCCAGCGAGACCGGACACCTACTCGTCGAGCATGACGGAACGATGCTCCCCAGCCCAGAGACGGCGATTCTCGAAAGCACTGCACCCGACGGAATCGGCGAACTCTTGGTCACGACACTGACTAATCCCTACCTTCCGCTCCTTCGCTACGAGATCGGCGACTTCGTCGAACGCACTCCGGACGGCTTCCGCGTGCACGGACGCAAACGCGACGCCCTGAAAGCCTCCAATGGGCGCCTCGTGACGACCCGCATGGTTGACCAGTGCTTCGCGCACGTGGCCGGTATTGCCCACTACCAACTTCGCCAGAAGGCCGATCGCTCCGCGCATCTCTTCCTTCTGCCCGCAGCCGAGGGCGACCCCCTGGACTCAGTCCAAGCTAAGTTGACCTCCCAACTCGGCAGCCTTCTCGGCACCCCGGTCACCGCAGAAAGCGTCGTCCTTATCGCCCCCGAGGATTCGGGCAAATTCCGCCTGACAGTCCACGAAGCGGCGTAAGCGGCTGAGATTACCGCCCTAAAGGGGGCTTTCGGGCTGGAAAAACCTGCTCCCACCCGCCAACTTGGCCTTTTCACCACCATGGAAGTCTACATCGACGGAAAGTTCTACCCCAAGGCCGAGGCCAAGATCTCGGTCTTCGACCACGGCTTCCTCTATGGTGATGGCATCTTCGAAGGCATCCGCCTCTACAAAGGCTGCGTCTTCCGCCTCGACGAGCACCTCGAGCGTCTCGAGATGTCTGCCAAGGCCCTCTGCCTCGAGATGCCCTGGTCCCGCAAGGAGATCGCCGAGATTGTCTGCGAATCCTGCCGCCGCAACAACCTGACCGACGGCTACATCCGCCTCGTCGTTTCCCGCGGCTTCGGTGACCTCGGCCTCTCGCCGAAGAACTGCCCCACCCCCTCGATCGTCTGCATCGCTGACACCATCAAGCTCTACCCCGAGGAACTCTACACCACGGGCATGCGCATCATCACCGCTCCGACGCGCCGCGTCAGCCCGGCCGCCCTGCCGCCGATGATCAAGTCCCTCAACTACCTGAACAACATCATGGCCAAGATGGAAGCCCAGCAGCACGGCTTCCACGAGTGCCTCATGCTCAACGAACAGGGCTACGTCTCGGAGTGCAGCGGCGATAACGTCTTCCTCGTTCATAAAGGCCGCCTTATCACCCCGGCTTCCCACGCTGGCGCCCTCGTGGGCATCACCCGCCAAGTCGCCCTCGAGATCGCCGCCGCCCTTAAAATCCCGACGGTCGAGACGAACATCACGCGCTACGACGTATGGAATGCCGACGAATGTTTCCTCACCGGAACCGCCGCGGAAGTCATCCCCGTCATCGAAGTCGACGCCCGTAAGATCGGCACCGGCAAACCAGGACCCGTCACGGCCAGCATCCTCGCGGAATTCCGCAAGAAGGCTTCGCGTGAAGGCCAGATGATCCGCTAAGCCCGCCTGCGCCAAGACGCGCATGCCCGCCGAACCCGACCCGAAGATCGCCGACAGCCGTGACGCCACGCTGTTACGGTTGCTGCGCATCGCTTGGTCGTATCGCTCGGACTGCCTGCAACTCCTCGGGCTGCAACTGGCCGTAGTCTTCTTGACCGTCGCGGTCATCGCCCTGGCCGGCGTAGGCATCGACTTCGTCCGCCACTGCGCCAATCGCTCCGTCCCTGCGCCACACCTGCCCTTCTTCGTCCCGGCTGACGCCTCCGACAAGGCGGTCTTTGTGTGGCTCGGCGCCGGCATCCTCGTCGCCGCCCTCCTGCGCGCGACAATCTCTTACATATTCGGACTGGTCTCGGTCCGCTTCCTGCACGGCCGCATCGTTGTCAACCTGCGCTCGCAGGTCTTCGCCAAACTCCAGCAGCTGAGTTTCCGCTTCTTCGACTCCAACGCCAGCGGCTCGATTATCAACCGCGTCACTTCCGACGCGCATGCGATCCGGCTCTTCATCGAAGGCGTGATCCTCCAGCTGGCGATCATCACCATCACCTTGGTTGCCTGCTCGATCTACATGCTCCGCACCGACTGGCGCTTAACGCTAGCCTGCCTCTCGGTGCTACCGTTCCAGATCTGGTTCGCGATTCGCTTCTCCCGCAAAGTCCGCCCAGCCTACGAAGAAAACCGCGACCTCATGGACCGCATGGTGCTGGGCTTCTCGGAGAACGTGCAAGGCATCCAAGTCGTCAAAGGCTTCGCCCTCGAGCCGCGCGTGATGGGACGCTTCGCCGGCTGGAGCGAGGACATCCGCATACAGAAGCGTAAGGTCTTCGGCGAGATCGCCCTGTTCTGGCCCGTCATTGATGGCCTCAACCGCCTCTCCATGGCCATCCTGATCGGCTACGGAGGCTGGATGGTCGCCAGAGGTGAAATCGCCTTAGGCACCGGCCTGGTGGCCTTCGCGGGCCTGCTGCAACAGTTCTCCGCTCAGGTGACCACCCTCGCCTCGGTGGTCGACAATGCCCAGGTCTCCCTGGCTGGCGCGAAGCGCATCTTTGAAATTCTCGACACCGACCCGGGCGTGGCGACCGAACCCGGTGCGGCTTCGCCGGGACGTTTCCTCGGTCGCGTCGCCTTCGAGAACGTCAGCTTCGAGTATCAGGAGAACGCAACGGTCCTGCGCGAGCTCTCGTTCGTCGCCGCACCTGGACAGCGTATCGCCATCGCCGGAGCGACCGGCGCGGGCAAGTCCGCCCTGCTCTCGCTGATTCCACGCTTCTACGACCCGCGTTCCGGACGCGTGACGCTCGACGGGCACGACATCCGTGCGCTGCCGCTACCTGAACTTCGCCGCCAGGTGGGCATGGTCTTCCAGGAAAACTTCCTCTTCTCGAACACGATCGCGGCCAACATCGCCTTCGGCCACCCCGATGCAACGCAGGAGCGTATCGAACGCGCGGCCCGCATCGCGGGCGCCCATGAGTTCATCGTCGCGCTACCCGAAGGCTACGAGACCTTCCTCGGCGAAGGCGGCGTCAACCTCTCCGGCGGCCAGCGCCAACGCATCGCCATCGCCCGCGCACTGCTGCTCGAACCGACGGTCCTGCTACTCGACGACCCAACCTCGGCCATCGATCCGGAGACAGAAAAGGAGATTATGGAAGCGATGGAATCCGCGATGGTTGGCCGCACGACCTTCATCGTCGCCCACCGCCTGAGCACGCTCCGCCGCGCCGACCAGATCCTGGTTCTCGAACACGGCAAGCTGGTCCAGGTCGGCACCCATGCGCAACTGATGACTCAAGAGGGCCATTATCGCCGTGCCATCCTTGTCCAATCGGAAGGAGCCATCGCATGAACAAGGATCGCCTCGAGATCGCGGTCCGCCGCATTCGCCCCGACGAAGAGGAGCCAGACCGCCTCCCGCTGCGCTGGTCAACCATCGCCCGTCTGCTCGCCTTCACCGTCCCGCACCGCGGCATGCGCAACGCCCTGCTCTGCCTTTGCGTCTTCCGCGCGATGGCCTTGCCCGGCCTTGCTTGGCTCGTCGGCCACATCATCAAGGGTCCGGTAGCCACGGGCGACGGCGCGGCCACCTTCCGGGCGCTAGCCGTGTTCACGGTCTTTTTCATCATCGCGGATGTCGCGCTTTACTGGCGAATCCGGCTCGCGCACCAGATTGGCGAGAACGTCCTGCGCGACCTACGAGACAAGCTGATGGGCCACCTGCTCACGCAGCCGCTGTCGTTCTTCCACGCCCGCCGCCACGGGAGCCTGATCAGCCGCATGATCTCGGACATCGAGGCGATGCGAAACGGCATCCAAAATAACTTCTTTATCTCGTTCGTGTCGTTCGGTCAGATGAGCTGCGCCGCCGTGCTCATGTTGCTGGCCAATCCGCAACTGTTCCTCGTCCTGCTGGCAATCGTGCCCTGCCTCCTGCTCATCCACGGCTTCTTCCGTGGCAAGATCCTCCACGCCTCGCGCGTCCAGCAGGAGACCTTCTCCCGCGTGACCTCCGCTTTGGCAGAGACGGTCCAAGGCATCCGCGTGACACAGGGCTTCGCCCGCGAAGACACCAACGCAGGTATCTTTACCCGCCTCGTACGCAGCCTCGCCGGCAACGTCGTGAAGACCGCCAGCCTCACAGCCCTCTACCTTCCGCTACTTGAACTCAACGCACAAGGCTTCATGGCCGCGCTTATCGGCGTCGGGGGCTGGGCCGCCCTCTCTGGCACTGGCACAGGCGTCGGCGACCTAGTGACATTCTTCTTCTTAGCGGACCTGTTCTTCTCGCCAATCACGATCATTGGCACGCAACTCTCCGAAGCCACGCTCGCGATGGCCGGCGCCGAACGCTACTTCCGTCTGCTCGATACCCCTCCAGCCTGGACCGACAAGCCGACCGCGGGCGAATGCCCGACGCTCAAAGGCCACGTGGAATTCCGCGATATCCACTTCGCTTATATCCAAGACCGACCAGTGCTGCATGGTATCTCCTTCGTCGCCCAGCCCGGCCAGGTCATCGCGTTGGTGGGACATACGGGCTCAGGCAAATCCACCATCATCGGTCTGCTGGCTAAGTTCCAGCTACCACTTACCGGCCAGGTGCTGGTCGACGGCCATGACCTCGCCGACGTCCGCCAAGAGACCTTGCGCCGCCAGATGGGCTTCGTCTTCCAGCAGAACTTCCTCTTCGCGGGCACGATCGCCGAGAATGTGAAGTCGGCCCGCCCTGAGGCGACTGACGAGGAGATCCGGCAAGCCTTCCGCGACCTCGACTGCCTCGACCTGATCGAAGACCTTCCGGCCGGCATCCACACGCCCTGCTCCGAAAAAGGCCGCGGCCTCTCGATGGGCCAGCAACAGCTCGTTGCCTTCGCACGGGCGCTCATGGCCAACCCTCGCATCCTAGTGCTCGACGAAGCTACCAGCGCGGTCGACACGCTCACCGAGGCCCGCCTGCAGGTCGCGCTCACGCGACTGATGAAGGGCCGCACCTGCTTCGTGGTCGCCCACCGCCTGAGCACCATCCGTCGCGCCGACTGCGTCATCGTGCTGGCCGACGGCCGCATCGTCGAACGCGGCACGCACGAACAACTGCTCGCGCTGCAAGGTGCCTACGCGGGATTACACCGTGATTTCCTGAGTTCGACGACCTGAAGGCCTCTACTTGGCCGCAGGTACGTCGCCAAAGCTCGGCCGCCGCGGCTTGGTCTTCTCGTCCGCCTTGGCCGGCGTCTTCGGGTCGACCAAGGTCGTCGGGAACGCCGCGGCCAAACCCTGCGTACGGATGTTCGCGTAGAGATTACCGACTGGGGAATTGCGAAAGACCTCGGCCTGCAAGTTCTGGTAAACGGTCACTTCATCCTTGGACTTCACGGTCAGGAAAAGTTCGAGCCGCACCGCCTGACTCACTGGCCCGCCCGAAAACTTCACAGCCTTGCCCGCTCCCACGATCGCGAGGGACAAGCCCTTCGGATCCTGATGAACCGGCACGCTCCAGGTCTCAGGCGCCACCAGACCGGGCGGCACGATCAGGAGGACGGTACGCACTGGTCCGCCGGGATTGCCCGGATAGACAAGCTTGCGACGCCAGAGCGGCCAATAACGACGGCCCTGTTCATCGAGGGCTTCGACCCCGCCAGGGCCCTCTACGATCAGCATGCGCTCCTTAAGGAAAACGACTTCTGCCGGCGTCAGGCTAGCCTGCACGGAACCCGGACGACGGACCGGGCCTTCGTCCGGCGCGACCTCCGCGGAGACGAGCAGGACGAGCTCGACAGGGCCAGCGACGCGATGATCGATCCAGGCGATGACGCCATAAGGCACCACCGTCATGGCCGCCGCAAGCAGCAGGCCTCCGCCGAGCGCTTTCGGAAAATCGGTGCGGACCAGCAAGGCCGTCATCAGCGCGGCGCCGGCGAACCCGGCCGCATGCACCGAGATGTCCGTGCCGAGCGTCCACTGGGCCATCTCGAATTCGTCAGGATACCCGAACCAGCGGATGCGGAAGAACATCGCGACCACCCAAAGGGTGCCGGCGGTGGCGCCGATGAGCGGCGCATAACGCGGACCACAGCGTTCGTAAGGCTGAGTGAGCAACGCCGAAAGCAGGGCCGCGAAGAGCCCGCCGAAGAAGGCGTCCTTCAGCGAGGCGACGCCCGTCAGGGCGGCGGCGACCACAAGGAACGCCCAGGTAAACCAATAGGTCCGGGCGTAGGTCTTCATTCCCCGACGATCGTGCCCGGAGGCACGATGGCGCCCTTCTTGACGACGATTACGCCATCACGGACGAACAACGCGTCGGTCTCCCACTTCTCGGGTAGACCGGTCGGCGCCAGACGACAGCCAGCGCCGATGCGCGCGTTCTTGTCGATGATGGCATTGCGGATAAGACAGTTCGGACCCACGCCAATGTCTGGACGACCGAGGGAGTTGTTCTTAGCGAGATCGTGCGGACGCTCGAAAGCGTCAGCACCCATCATGACCACGTTCTCGAGACGGGAGCCGCCGCGAATAACGGAGCGCACGCCAATGACGCAGCGGCTCAGCTCGGAGTCGTCGACAATCGCCCCATCAGCCATGAGCACGCGCGAAGAGCGGGCGCCGTTGAGCTTAGCCGGAGGCAGGTAACGGGAGTGGGTGTAGACCGGATTCTGGCCGTCGAAGAAATCGAACGGAGGCACGGGATCAGTAAGCGTGAGATTGCACTCCCAGAAGGATCCCACGGTGCCGATATCCTCCCAATAGCCATCGAAGACGTAGGCCATCATGCGCTTCGAAGCAAGGAGGCCGGGGATGACTTCCTTACCGAAGTCGGTCTGAGCCGGGTCGGCAAGGGCCTCGCGCATGACCTTACCAGAGAAGAGGTAGATGCCCATTGAAGCTAGGCAGTAAGGCTTGTCCGACTTGTCGGACAGGCGGGCGCGGGCCGCGCCACCGAGAACGAGCGATGAGATTACGGCCGGATCCTTTGGCTTCTCGACAAACTCCACGATGCGGAGGTCAGCGTTGACGCGCATGACGCCAAGCGCGCTCACCTGGTCGGACGGCATGGCCTTGGCGGCGATGGTGACGTCGGCGGCGTTCTCCATGTGCTGGCGGGCGAGCTCGTCGAAATCGAGGCGGTAGAGCTGGTCACCCGAAAGGATGAGCACGAGGTCCTCGTCCTTGAGATTGTAGTGGTGCAGGTTCTGACGGACGGCATCCGCCGTTCCCTGGTACCACGATTCCTTGTCGCCCGTCTGTTCGGCGGCGAGGATGTCGACGAAGCCGCGGCCGAAACCGTCGAACTTATAGGTCTGCTGGATATGCTTGTGCAGGGACGCCGTGTTGAACTGCGTCAGGACGAAGATCTGGTTGAAGCCCGAGTTGAGGCAGTTGCTGATCGGGATGTCGACCAGGCGGTAGTTGCTGGCCAGCGGGACGGCCGGCTTGCAGCGGTCCTTGGTCAGGGGATAGAGGCGGGAGCCACGACCGCCCCCCATGATGATGCTGATGACGCGAGGAAGGGAAGGCATGGCGGGATGACCTACCTTCCCTGCTGCCGCCCTCTCCCTCAAGCGGAAAAGGGCGAATGGCGGCTTGAAGGCGACGCGGTGTCGGGGTTGCATCGCCCTCCGCATGGCCTTCGCCTTCCACATCCTCGGCACGAGCAGCTCCGGCAACTGCTCCCTGCTGGAAGCGGGCGGCACGCGCGTGATGCTGGACGCCGGCTTCCAAGGCCCCCGCCTCGAGGCCTCGTTGCAGAAGCTCGGCATCGAAGCGCGCGCCCTCGACGCGGTCTTCATCACCCATGAGCACGCGGACCACTGCGTGGGCCTGCCCGCCCTGCTCCGCCAGAATCCGACCCTGAAGGTCTTCGCCAACCGCGAGACGGCGCGCCGCATCAAGGACTCGCTGAAATCGCAGCCCGACTGGCAGCTCTTCGAGACCGGTACGACATTCGAGTTCCGCGGAATGCAGGTGACTTCCATCCCCATCCCGCACGACGCCGCCGACCCGGTGGGCTTCGCCTTTGACCTGCCCGCCGAAGACGCCCGTCCCGCCAAGCGCCTGACTTGGCTGACCGACCTCGGCCATGCCACCTCGGTCGTAAAGCATCATGTATCCCTCGCCGACATCCTGGTGCTCGAGGCGAACTACGACGACGAGATGCTCGACCTCTCCAAGCGTCCAGCCTCGCTCAAGCAGCGCATCCGGGGCAACTTCGGCCACTTATCCAACGTCCAGACGAAGGACCTCCTGCTCGGCCTGCGCGAATGGCAGGCCACAGAACTCTACCTCGGTCACCTCAGCAAAGAGTGCAACCGCACCGTCATAGTCGACGCGCTGATGAACGAGGTACGCGACCAGAAGACCGACCTCCGCATCACGGTGGTCGATCCCCTGGAAGACAATCCGGTCAGCCTTTGGTAAGGCTTACTTCTTCGGCGGCACGGCCACGTCGTCGCCGGCGGCCGGCGCGGGCGGCGGGGCGGGCACGGCGCCCGTCGAACGGATCATGGCGCTTTCGGCGACCGACTTCGCGAGGCGCTTGACCGCGGCGCCGCAGGCGGGCGAAGCGGGGTTCAGGTCCTGCGCGGAAAGCCACGCGGTGAGCGCGGCGGCTTCGGCGCCGTCCTTCTCCAGCTTCTCGGCATGGCCGATCAGCTGGGCGTAGTTGGCGACGAGCGGAGCGATGTCGGAGCGCGTCTTAGCGAGCACCAAGTCGTCCGACTCGGTCTTGTAGACCTCGACGATGACGTCCCAGGCCAGATAAGGATTATTCTGCGAAGCCAGCACGGAGGCCTTCTGGATATTGGCGTCGAGTTCGCCGACGCGGTTCACCACCTTGCGGAGCTGCTCGGAGCGTTCCTTGTCCTGAGCGAGGGCCAAGGCGTATTCCAGCTTCTTGTTGTAGATATCGCGCCACTTCGATTCGGCGAACAGGCGGTCGAACTCCGGCACCTTCTGGGCGAGGGTGTCCTGGCGGCTCACCACCTGATTGGCGAATTCCTTTACGCCAGGATTCTGGGGCCAGATCTTGGCCGCTCGCTCGAGCGCACCCTCGGCCTTGGCGGTGTCGCCGGAAAGCGCCGCGGCCTTGGCGGAGAGCAGCGACATATTCGAGGCGTTCATCGCGTTGGTGACCTTCGAGAGAATCGGAGCGCCAGGGAAGTCACGGGCACGGCCGCGAACCTTGTTCACATAGCCTTCGACGTTGCCGAGGTCATGCTCATCGCCAAGGCGCTGGAGTTCGCGAAGATCCTTCCAGAGGGCGAGCATCTCGCGCTTCTTCTCCTGAGGATAGGACATCACGACTGGCTCAAACTCTCCAAGGAAGAAGGTCTCCTGCAGTCGCTCAAAGGCACCGTACAACTCCCCCTGCTTCACCAGGTCATCCACCGTCTGCATGCCCTTGCTGGTATCCTTGATCGCCTCGCGCGAAAGGGTGTCGAACGATTCAAGGGTCGGGACGAAATCGGAGATAGGGAAGAACTCCTTCACTTCCTTGGCGCCAACGACGATATTCTGACTACCACCCTTGAAGAGTGCGCGGTAGAAGGAGCTGGTGATGAGCGAATGGCGGTAGCGACGAGCCATCAGGAAGGAGACCATCTGGGACTGGAACTCAATCTTTGCCTTGAGTCCAAGCGCCGTCATCTCCGCGTTCTTGGCCAGGATCTCGGCCTGCGTACGGGCCTCGTCCTTCACCTTGTAGCCAAGCTCGGTAACCCCAGTGGAAGCCTTGCCCAACGGCTTGGACTTGGAAGCAGCCTGCGAACGGGCATCATTGGCCTCTTCGATTGCGTCAGCCCGGTTGACAATGATGCCTTCCTGAACCTTGCGCAGGGTCTCAAGCTGGTTCTTGGTGACCTCAATCTGTCGGAACTCCTGCTTCATCACCCAGATTTTTTGGACCTGAGAAGCAATCGTTAGCGAGTTGTTGGCATCGATATCAAATTCGGCAGCCTTAAAGAGGAGATTGAAAGCCTCCTGCTGATTACGGTAATAATTCTCCTGATTGACGGACTGGGGCGAGAGCAGGAATTGAATCTGATCAAGGATGGCAACGTAGCGCTTCATGTCACCACTGTCGGTCGGTGAAGCCAGATAGCGCTCGAAACGAGCGCGCACCGCTCGCGAGTTACCAAGGTTCATCGTGGTGCCCTTCCATTGCATGGTGCCGTTTTCCATATCCACGGAGTCGCTGTTGACGTTGAAGACACGGTCGGCGCCGCCTTCGGCGGTCGAGCTCTTGTAATCGCCGGCGGTACCGCCGCCATTGACCGAGCCGCCGGGCGGAGGCGCCTGGGCGAAGCCGAGCACGGTCAGCGCGCACCAGCCGAAACAGACGAGGAAAGTATGACGCATGGCGGAAAGATTAGAAGCGCTCGAGGGCTTCGACGACGAGGAGGTCGCGGGTGACGCGCAACTTACACTTGAAGCGCTGGCCGACCTCGAACGAATCGGTGGAATTGGCCGGCACGAATACCGGGATGCGCCCGGACGGACGGGACGGGTCTTTCTCAATCGGCTTCACGGCGAGCACCCGGCCGCGGCCTTCGACGAAGGCGAGCTGCTGCTCGACCTGGCAGTCGAGGCGGTAACTGTTGCCCTGGAGTGTGGCCCAATCTTTTCGGTAGGCCTCCACCGAGAACGGTGTGAGGTCGGCGAACTTGCCGCCGCCGCCCATGCGTGGGGCGACGATCGCAACGAGGATCACAATCACGACGACCGGGATGCCTAAGGCGAAAAAGAGAGGGTTAATCTTGGACATGAAAATGGGCGGGGTTGACCTTCGCTGAAGCCTACCCCCTCTTTCGGAATTGTTCCAGCGATTTCCCTTATAAGAGAAATCAGCCTTCCGAATGGTCCTAGGGGTTTCAGCCCAGCCCTCAATTCCAGCGCTTCTGCTGGCAGCCGTACACCACAAAACAGAACCCGACCAGGCCTTGGACCAGAAGGACGGCCAAGCCTTCGGAGGTGCTGGCTACATAGGCTGTCTGATTGGGCATGCTCGCGGTATAGGCGTCGTAGAGCGGCTGCTCTATCATCGACTTCATGTAGCCGGACCAGCCCCAATAGGAGTTGATGAAAGGTCGGCAGACCCAGGTCAGGGCGGCGGGTAACGCGAGGACCACCCCGGAAAGTGGCAACTGGAAGCCAACGAGGTAGATGGATAGCAGCGAGGATTTCTCGGGCGAGGTCAGCATGGCTGAGAAACCGAGGCACACGATGGACATCGACACACAACTGGCGGCGAGAATGGCAAGTTGCCCCGCCCAAGGGCCGGGGAAGTTGCAGATGAGCTTCACGAAAAGACACATCCAGACGCCCTGGAAGCTCGCGACGAGCGACACGAAGACGATCTTGGAGAAAGCGTAGGCCCACGGACGCAAGCCCGTCATACGCTCCTTCTCATAAAGGATGCGCTCGGCGGAGATCTCTCGTCCTCCGTTGTTGGCACCCATAAGTGTGAGGAGGATGACCTGAAACATCACCAAGCCCGCGGCGAGGCCGGCGAGCTGGGCGTTCGACATCTGCATCTTCAAGGCCTGCTGCACCTCTTCCATAGAGGCGATGTTGCGGTCCAGGGGGATTTTGCGGACATCCCAGGCGCCATCGAGATTGAAGATGATAACGAGTAGCGGGAAGCCAAACGTGATGGCGAGCGTGAGACTGAGATAACCGGTGTCGCGGAAGAAGAGCTTGAGTCGGCGCGAGAGCAGCGTGGTGAACTGCGAGACCCCATCGGGAATCGAGGGCTCCGGCAGCGATTCGACTTCGGCGGGTGCGCCGACCTTGGCGACGGCGACGTCATACGAGTCCTGATGTTCCGCCTGATGGATGGCCCAGCGGTCGCGCCAGGTGGCGAGGTCCGAGGCGTTCAGCACCTCATAAAGACGCAGGCCATCAGGGATGCCGAAGTAGCCCAGGAGTTCGTCGGGCGAGCCTTGGAAAACCACGTCGCCCTGGTAGACGACCGTCACCCAGTCGAACTGGTTCAGCTTACCGAGATTATGGATGATGCAGACGAAGCTCTTATGGTTCGTCTCGGCAAGATTGCGCAGCAGTGCGAGGATCTGATCCTCAGACTGCGGATCGAGGCCAGATGTGACTTCGTCGCAGACCATGCAGGGCGGGTCTAAAGTAAGTTCGAGGCCCAGCGAAAGGCGGCGCAACTGACCGCCAGAAAGAGCCGAGACGCGCTTGTCACGGTGCGGGGACATGCCCGTGACGCCGAGGACGGACTCCAGGCGACGGGAGCGCTCGGTGGCGTCCGGCACGGCGAGTTCGAGGGCATACTCCAATGACTCGGCGACGGTCAACTGAGCCTGAGCCGCGGTGAACTGCGGAGCGAAACCCACCTTGCCCACTAAATCTTCAGTACATGTGATCCGCTGGCCCGCGAGGCAGGCTTCGCCGGTCGACGGTAAGATGCCAAGGATGGCCTTCATCAAGGTCGTCTTGCCGCAACCGGACGGTCCGATCACAGCATTGAGACCTCGAGGGAGGAAGCGCGCATTGGCTCCGTCGAGGATGATTGGGCCGTTGGCACCCGCCTGCACGGTGAGATTCTGGCAGCTCAGCATCGGTTGTAATCTTGCTTCGGCACCCCCATGGGTAAAGGATTAACGCCATGAGCCCCAAAGCCCTCGCCGCCGCCCTACTCGCGACCGCCGCCCTAGCCCCCCAGGCCGATGCCCTCCAAATGACCAAGAAGGCCATCCGCAACCAAGGTATCTTCGGCATCAAGATCGCCAACACCGACATGGCCTACTACGGCCGCGCCGACTCGGTCCTCTCCATCTCCTTCCAGGAATACACCACCGGCTCCTTCATCGTCGCCGAAGTCGTGATCGACATGAAGGACTCCAATCAGCAATTCCGCATCTATAACACCCGCCCGGTGGGTTCGGCCGACGTCGCCAATCGCGCCAACCGCGCCAGCGCCGCCAACTCCCAGAACCGAGGCCTCGATCCCAGCGAAGCGAGCAAACTGCCCATCCCCGGCCCCCTCGGCATCATAGAGTCCAAGGTCAACAACATGGTCAACAGCACCGCCGGCGACATCGTTGTGAAGACCTATCCAACGACCACCCATGCCAAGACCGTGGAGATGGTCGTCTCGACCAAGGCCGAACTGAAGCTGCTCTACACCAATCTCATCACCCTTTACACCGGTTTCGAAGTGACGGCTGCCGATGGTGCCTCCGTCGAAGGCTCGAACGGCGCCAGTGCCAGCGCATCAGCCAGCGGCAGCACGGCCGCGACCATCAAGATCAACCAGATCGGCGGGGTCCTGTTCACGGTCGAGTAAGTCAGCGACCGTCCCAACAGCCCCCTGTTTACGGGGCGAAACGCCTCTCCACCCGGTTTAGGGCAAGTCCGGCTTGACCGTTCCCACGGGCTTCGCTTGTGTCCGCCCTTACTCCCATGGCCTCCCTACCTGTCAACCGTATCAAGAAGAAGAACATCATGAGCTACAATGGTGAGCTCTGCATCGTTCTCGAGTGCCTCGTCCGCACCCCCCCGAACAACGCTTCCTACGTCCAGATGGAACTCCGCTCCATCAAGACCGGCGCCAAAATCCCGGTCCGCTGCGGTATCGGAGTCAGCTTCGATGTCTTCGACAATAGCACCAAGTCCCTCGAAATGTCCTATGAGGCCGATGGCAGCTATGTCTTCGTCGACACCAACACCAACGAGGAATATTACATCTCGGCCGCCTCCCTCGCGGACTCCAAGGAGTTCCTAATCTCGGGAACCTCCTACATGGTCCTCTTCGTCGAAGACAAGCCGATCACCGTCGACCTCCCCCCTTCCGTCATCGTCGAAGTCCTCGAAGCCCCGCCCGCCGTCAAGGGCGACACTGCCGGCAACGTCCAGAAGACGGTCACCTGCGAAAACGGCCTCCAGGTCAACGTCCCGCTCTTCATCAAGCAGGGTGAGAAGATCAAGGTCAGCACCGAGAATAAAGAATACCTCGGTCGCGCTTAAGCCGCCCTTTCAGGCGACGCATCGAACCCCGGCTTGCCGGGGTTCTTTTTTGGGCAGACCGACCGCCAGGAAGGAGCGTAGACCCGCAGGGATTCGAACCCCGACAAGGAGAACCAAAAACTCCTGTGCTACCATTACACCACGGGTCTGCGCACCCCGACTGAACAGCGACTCGTGGGTCGGAGTCAAGCGAGACCAAGGCGGGGTTGACGCTGGGGTTTCTAGGGCTCATTTCCCCTGTATGCCCGCCTCCACCTCCCAGAAGCCGAAGTACCGTCGTATCGTGCTGAAGATCAGCGGCGAAGCCCTGCGCAATGACACGACCGGAGCCTCCATCGACAGCGCCGTCCTCGACCGCCTCGCCGAAGAGCTCCGCTCGATCCAGAAGGTCGGCACCCAGGTCGCGGTCGTCGTCGGCGGCGGCAATATCTTCCGCGGCCTCGCCGGCGCGCGCGCCAACGGCACGGACCGCACCACGGGCGACAACATGGGCATGCTCGCCACGGTCATCAATGGCCTCGCCCTCATGGACCGCCTCGAAAAGGCCGGCCTCGAATGCCGCGTGATGACGGCCATCCCGATGGACCGCATCGCCGAACCTTTCATCCAGCGTCGCGCCACCCGCCACCTCGAACGCGGCCGCATCGTCATCTTCGTCGCCGGCACGGGTAACCCCTATTGCACGACCGACTACGCCGCCGCTCTCCGCGCCAACGAAATCGGCGCCGACGCTATCCTCAAGGCCACCAAGGTCGACGGCGTCTACGATAAGGATCCAATGAAGCATAAGGACGCGAAGCGCTACGACCGCGTCTCCCACGCCGAAGCCCTCCAGAAGCGTCTCGGCGTGATGGATGCCGAAGCATTCTCTCTCTGCGAAGCCAATAAGCTCCCGATCATCGTGCTCTCGATGTCCGAGAAGGGCGCCGTGAAGAAGGCCGTCCTCGGCCAGCGCATCGGCACGCTTGTCGCCTGATTTTCCAACAACAAACCATACCCCACCCTATCCCATGGACCTCAAGAAACTCATCGCCGAAGGCGCCAACGCCATGAAGAAGGCGGTCGACCACACCTCGCACGAATTTGCCACGCTACACACCGGCAAGGCTTCGCCGGGCATGATCGAGAACATCCAGGTCCACGTCGAAGCCTACGGCATGACGCAGCGCCTGAAGGACATGGCCGCCATCACCACGCCCGATGCGCAGACGATCGTCGTGCAGCCGTTCGACAAGGGCGTGATGGATGACATCCGCAAGGCCATCATGGCCGCCAACGTCGGCATCAACCCCGTCCCGCAGGGCAACTTCATGCGTTGCCCGGTCCCCTCCCTCTCCGGCGAACGTCGCCTCGAACTCGCCAAGCGCGCCACACAGATGGCCGAAGAAGGCAAGGTCCGCGTGCGCAATGCCCGCCGCGACGCCCTCGAAGTCCTCAAGAAGGGCAACAAGGAGAAGCTCGTCACGGACGACGAGCTGAAGCGCTCCGAAAAGGAGATCCAGACGCACACCGACACCTTCACGGCCGAGATCGAAAAGAATCTCAAGGCCAAGGAAG
>CANCHK010000030.1 GCA_947377865.1 Opitutia bacterium
TGGCGTAATCAGCCGTCTTCATGTCCGCTGGGAGGAGTCCGTCCGACAGCTTGGCGGCGGTGATCGGCACGAGCGTCGCGCGGTCGAAGTTCGCCGGATCGAGGGCGAGGTTGCTCACGTGCGGCGTCGGCGCGTTGTTCGCGATGGCAAGGGCCGGCAGCGAACGGACGATGGCCTGCGTGTAGAGGACGTGACCGGTCGACTCATGCGGATGCGTACCATCCGGAGCGAAGACAAACTTGTCGCCAAGCGCGGCCTTGTCGGCGTCGGTCTTCGGCAACGGCGTACGCCAAAGGAGTTTGCCGGCCTTGGCCAGCTTGGCGACTTCGATACCGAGGGTAATCGTCGGGATGCCATAGAAGTCGGCGACCTTCTCCATGGCGCTGGCGGAGCGCTGCAGCTTACCTTCAAGCATCGGGGGCGACAGCGACTCCGTCAGGGTGTAGACAAAACAGATATCGCACTTGGGATTCGCCTTCCAGGTCTGGCGCACGATGCCCTCCATGCAGCGGATGATGCGCTGTGGATCCGCGCCCCCATCGTTCACGGCAAACTCGACAAAGAGGAGATCAGGGCCTTTGGAGAGGACGTCCTGCTGCACACGGAAAACGCCGAGGTCCGAACCAGTGCCGCCGATCGCGGCGTTGATCTCGGCGAAGGTCGACTGCGGGTAAGCCTTCTGAAAATGAGCAAGGGTCTGCACGCGCCAGCCTTTCTGCGCGGTGATCGAACCGCCGAGGTAACCGATCTTGAGCTCGGCGCCGGTCGTCTGGGCCTTGAGGAAGAAGTTCGGCAAGCCGCCGCGGGCCCGGACCTCTTGAGCGTCGACCAACGGGTAATCCTTGTCGGCAGCATGACCGAGGACGGCGGCGCACAGCGCCATGGCGGAGAAGAGCAGTCTCATAGGGGTATGGAATTAGACGGAGAGAATGCCTCAGGGTTCCAGCCTATTGGCGACTTCAGGCGAAAAAATGAAAGTCCGCCTTCCTTCCGCGACCGAGGCCCGTAAGTTCATCGTATGGATAACGTCACGCACGCCGCCCTCGGCATCGCCGCTGGCATCTGGGCGCACCGCCGAGGCGGCTCGGTCTCCGCCGCCGCCGTCGCCGGCCTCCTTGCCGCCGAAGCGCCAGATCTCGACGTCTTCATCCGCGCCGCCGACGACCCCCTCGTGGCCTTCCGCTGGCACCGCCACTTCACCCACAGCTTCGTCTTCATGCCCGTCTGGGCACTGCTCAGCGCCTGGCTTACTTCGCTCTTCTTCCGACGCAGCCATAATGTCGGTTGGCGCGAACTCTTCCTGCCGGCGCTGGCTGGCGTGCTGACACACCTGCTCTGCGACGGCTGCACGAGCTACGGTACGATGCTGCTCTGGCCTTTCACCGAGAAACGTTATGCTTGGGATTGCCTGCCGATTGTCGACCTCGTCGCCACCCTTCCCTTGCTGGTCCTCGCAATCATCGCTTGGCGCAAACATTCGCAACGCATGGCGACCTTCGCCCTACTCTGGTTCGTCGTGTACGCACACCTGGGACGATTGCAGCAGGTGCGCGCCGAACATAGCGTAAATATCTGGCTCCTGGATAACGGCAAAGGGCTACCGGAACGCCTGGCGATTAAGCCGACGATTTCCAATCTCTTTGTCTGGCGCGCGGTCTGGCTCAAAGATGGGCGATGGCAGGTCGCCGTGATTCGTAACGTGCCATTCACCTCCACAAGACTATTACTCGGCGAAAGTCGCGCGGCCTGGTCGGCCGACTCCGCCGGCAATCCGCCGGCCTACTCCGAAGGAGCCCACGTGATCGCCGACTTCTCCCGCTTCACCGGCGGCTGGAATACCTACGACCGCGTCGACGGCGCGATCCTCGTCGGCGACATCCGCTTCGCGATGCTACCGACGAGCAGTAAGCCCCTCTGGTCCGTCCGCTGCGCCCCCGGCGGCAGCCTAGCCGACACGACGCTGATCATGGATCGCAACCTACAGGACGGCGACTGGACGCGCTTCGGTGCCTTGCTCTCCGGCGCGGACCCGCGCTTCATCGATATCAAGTAACATGCGCACCCTCCTCCTTTTCCTCGGCGTCGCCGCCTTCGCCGCCGAACCCGCGTTGAAACTCGTGCTCGAAGACAACTTCGACGGCACGGAACTGAACGCGAAGACGTGGAATATCGAAACAGGTAAGCGACGCGAGTCTCTCAACTCACCCCAGGCGGTCGACGTGAAGGACGGCGTACTGAAGCTCACCACCTGGACCGACGCCGATGGCACGACATACTGCGGATTCCTGACCACGCGGAAGAAGTTCGCTTTGACGCAGGGCAAGACCGAGGCACGCTGCCGCTTCTCCGTCCAGCCAGGCACACAGATCGCCTTCTGGGCGCAGTCTCAGACCTATGGTAAATCCGGCACCGCGGCGGGCGCGGCGATCGACGGCGTCGAGATCGACATCCTCGAGACGACTGGACTGAAGAAGGGCGGATACCAGTCCGTCCTCCACTGGGGGCCGTACAAATCGCCGACCGAAAAGAAAATCAGCTCATCCCAGCATACGGCGAACGTCGGCGACGCGTGGCATGACTACGGCGTCGAATGGGATGACTCCGGCTACCGCTTCACCTTTGACGGAAAAGTCGTCTGGACCGACGCCAAGTGCCCTGGCTCCAAGGCCCCGCAGTTCCTGCTGCTCACCACCGAGTCCAACATCAAGGGGTGGAACGGCGAACGCCCGAAGGAAGGCTACGGCCTCAAGGCGGCCTCGAAGAACACGTTCGAGATCGACTGGGTGAAGGCCTGGGAGCGTGTCCCCGCGGCGAAGTGAGCCGCGATGGTCATAAGGGTTGCTTGCTGCCTGCGGGAGGGGACGCTCATCCCGATGCGCTACCTCGGTCTTTTCCTGCTTCCGCTCACGGCCCTCGCCGCCGAGATGAAGTTCAACTTGGTCCTTGAGGATAATTTCGAGGGTAGCGCACTCAATGAAAAGACCTGGAATATTGAGACGGGTAAGAGAAAGGACGCCATGAACACGGAGAAGTCCGTGGACGTTAAGAACGGCCTACTGACAATCACGACCTGGTCCGCTCCAGACGGTACCACTTACTGCGGCTTCGTGACGACGCG
The DNA here is from genome assembly GCA_947377865.1 of Opitutia bacterium. Lineage (GTDB taxonomy): Bacteria > Verrucomicrobiota > Verrucomicrobiia > Opitutales > UBA953 > UBA953. The sequence goes on from CANCHK010000030.1 coordinate 3,119, forward strand.
TAAGAAGTTCGCGGCTACGCAGGGCAAGACCGAAGCACGCTGTCGCTTCGCGGTTCAGCCTGGGACCCAGGTCGCCTTCTGGGCCCAATCCGAAACCTACGGCGAGGGAGGCCCTTCAGCGGCAGCCATAAATGGCGTGGAAATCGATATCCTCGAAACCACTGGCGTTATGAAGGGCACCTATCAATACGCCCTACATTGGGGCGGCTACGATAACCCCGCGGAGCATAAGACAAGCAACCAGCACTTCACGACCGCCGCCGGAAAATCTTGGCACGTCTACGGTGTCGAGTGGGATGATTCTGGCTATCGCTTCTCCTTTGACGGAAAAATTGTTGCTACCGACAAGAAGTGTCCTGGTTCCAAAGCCCCCGAGTATCTCCTGTTGACCAGCGAATCGACCATCAAGAGCTGGAATGGTGAACGCCCCAAGAACGGCTATGGCCTGAAAGAGAAATCGAAGAACACGTTCGAGGTCGACTGGGTGAAGGCCTGGGAACGCGTCCCCGCGGCGAAGTGATTCAGCGCAGTTCGAACCGGTAGCTGGCCACGGCTTCCGAATCGACCGGGGACCGGTTGTGCGAGGCGGGCGAAAACGTCGACGCGCGCGCGGCCGCCAAGGCGGCTTCGTCAAGTAGACGGCTGCCGGAACTCTGCGTCAGTTCGACCTGCCGGACGGATCCGTCTGACGCGAGCGCGATGCGGACGCCGACCACGCCTTCGGCACCGGCACGGCGGGCGCGCTCAGGATAAGCAGGTTCCTGTCGAAAAAGGAAAGCCGGCGGCACAAAGACTTCGGCGACGGGCGACGGAGTTGCAGCGATCACCGCCCCCTGAGTCGGAATGACTGGCGCGGCGGCGGGAACGGAGGGCAATGAAGCCAGCTGCGCCGATTCGGGCACGACAGCAGGGGCGGCCAGACTGGGCGCAACGGGAATAGGCAGGCCAGCGCCGAGTGCGATGCCTCCCTTCGCTTCGCCCGGTAAGGCAAGCGGCTCAGAGATCAGGTTCACCATGACCAGGCCACCTTCGCGGGCCGATTCGCTGACGCCAAAGATTCCACCCATCCAGACCGCGGCAACGGCGACGAGGTGCACACAGCCGACGGCGCTCCAGATTAGGCGATGGCGGCGGCGTTCGAGCACGCTGGCAGGGTCGGGGCGACGTCGCCGTCAGTCAAGAACAGGGCGTATCATTTGGCCAGGTCTGGGGGAATCATCCAGAGCAGGCTCCATGAGCCGTATGGGCTTAGGCGCGTCGGCTTCGCCGTCCGCTCCAAGGCCAGCAACCCGGACTTGCGAAAGCGGATCGCCGCGCCTCCATCAGTCAGGCCGAGCAGCAATGCCGCCAACTCGGCGAGGTGCGGATTATGCCCGACCAGCAGGCGACTGCGGCGCGACTTGCCAAGCAGCTCCGCCGTTTTACGCGGGTCTTGCTCAGGCTCCAAGCCGGCTAAGACCCTGAGGGGCAGCTCCGAGCCGGTGGCGAGGCGCAACAGCTGGGCCGTGCGTACCGCGCGGACGAGCGGGCTGTGCTCGATGGCGACGACTTCTTCGAGCGGGACCCGCCCCGCGCCCTTGGCGAGGATGGCCACCTGCCGCTGCCCGTGCGCGGTGAGGTCGCGGGAGGCATCCGGCGTCCCGGGGACGGCTTCGGCATGTCGGAGCAGGTAGACGCGCATAGTCACAGGTTGAGGCTTAATAATATTAACGCAAATCGGTCTTGCCCACAGACGCCGTCCGTCAACCAATCGCACGTGCGCTTCGCCGCGGTCGCCGCCCTCCTCCTGAGCTTGTCGTTTCCGGCCGAGGCGGCCGTCAGCTCACGTTATTCGGCGGCTGGTATGAACGTCGCCGGCACCATCTGCGTCGACGCTGCAACAGGGGCGGTGCTTTCACAAGAAAAGGCGGACTATCCGGGCCACCCCGCGAGCGTGACGAAGCTGATGACGACCCTACTCGTGCTCGAGGATATTCGGGCGAACAAGCTGACGATGCGCAGTCGGGTCACTGTCACCAATGAGGCCGTCCGCACAGGCGGCAGCCGGGTCTCGCTCGCTGTAGGCGAGAGCTTCACGGTCGAAGAAATGCTCTACGCGCTCATGCTCCAGTCGGCCAATGATGTCGCTCTAGCCATGGCGGTCGACCGCGAAGGCAGCGTCTCCGCCTTCGTCACACGCATGAACCGTCGCGCGGTCGAGCTAGGCATGAATCGCACGACCTTCGTGACCCCCAACGGACTCACCTACGGCAACGGCCCCCATGACACCACCACCGCCCGCGATCTCGCCAAACTCGCCGTCACCCTCAGCCAGTTCCCCGAACTCCTCAAGTTCACCAGCGCGAAGCAGCACTTCTTCCCTCGGCCAGGGAAGCCCATGGAAATGCTAAACCATAACCACCTGCTTGCCTCCTTCCCCGATTGCGACGGCCTCAAGACCGGCTGGACCGTTGCCGCACACGCCTCGATGGTGACCACCGCCAAAAACAAAGACCTGCGAGTCATCGCCGTCGTCCTTGGCTGCCAAAGCCCCGGAGGAGCCAAGGCCGAACAGCGTCTCCGCGACAGCCTCGCCGCTGATCTGATGAGCCAAGGTCTCAATAAATTAAAGAAGCTCGAGGCCGAAAAAGCCCTCCGGGTAGCCCAACTCCCCTCCCTCAAGGCTTCGCCCAATCCCGTAGTAAAACCTAAGAAAGAAGAAGGTTTCTGGGACTGGCTGGTGGATTTGTTTAGCTTCTAACCCCCGCCCAAAGGGGGGTATAAAGAAGTAGTGAACATTTGTTCATTTTGCTTGCAAGCTCCCCTGCCCTCGGCACCTTCCCTTACGCATACCCAACGTTATGTCCGCCAAACCCGAAACCACCGCTAAGGAAAAATCTGCCAACCAGGCAGCCGAGAAGAAGACCCTCGATCTGGCTCTCTCCGCCATCAACAAGCAGTATGGCGATGGCACCCTGATGCGCATGGGAGACGCGACTAAGATGCAGGTCTCGTCCGTCTCCACTGGCTCGGTCGCCATCGACCTCGCCTTGGGCGTCGGCGGCCTCCCCCGCGGCCGTATCGTCGAGATCTTCGGCCCGGAATCCTCCGGTAAGACGACCCTCTGTCTCTCCATCATCGCCGAGATCCAGCGCCAAGGCGGCAACGCCGTCTTCGTCGACGTCGAACACGCCCTCGACCCTCGCTACTCCAAGGTGGTCGGCGTCGACCTCGATAACCTCCTGGTCTCCCAGCCCGAATCCGGCGAAGACGCCCTCAATATCGTCGAAACCCTCATCCGCTCCGGCGCCGTCGACGTGGTTGTCATCGACTCCGTCGCCGCTCTCGTTTCCAAGCAGGAACTCGACGGCCAGATGGGCGACGCCACTGTCGGCGTCCAAGCCCGTATGATGAGCCAAGCCATGCGCCGCCTCACGGCCGCCATCAGCCGTACCAATTGCATCTGCATCTTCACGAATCAAATCCGTGAGAAGATCGGCGTGATGTTCGGTAGCCCCGAAACCACCCCCGGCGGCCGCGCCCTGAAGTTCTTCTCCTCCGTCCGCATCGACATCCGTCGTATCGGCCAGATCAAGGAGCCTTCCGGCAAGGTCATCGGTAACCGCACCAAGGTGAAGGTCGTGAAGAACAAGGTCGCCCCTCCCTTCACGGAGTGCGAGTTCGACATCATGTATACCGAAGGCATCTCCCGCTCCGGATCCGTCCTCGACCTCGGCATCGAACACAAGATCCTCGAGAAGAAGGGCGCCTGGATCGCCTATAACGGCCAGCTCATCGGCCAAGGCCGCGAAGCAGCCAAGGACTACCTCATCAAGAACCCGAAGGTCCTGGAGGAAATCCAGAAGACCATCATGGAGAAGGTTCAGGTCGTCGGCGGTATGACCCTCGGCGTCGGAGTCGCCGAGAACGTCACGGCCGAATAATCAATCGTTGTTGGCTAGCCATAGCCCGGGCCGCACGAAAGTGCGGCCCGTTTCATTGGTGGAGTTCGCTCAGCGCACCTCTTCGACCTTGATCGTCGAGTCGACGGGCTTCACCACGGCCTTCAACGCATCAGCCAGACGGTCGAACTCGACCTGCGAACTCTTCGCCACGGCTTCCATATCAGCCTTAGCTTCCTTGCTGCGGAAGAGCGTCTTAATCTGCTTCGTCTCGTACGCCTGCTTGTCGCCAACGGCCTGCCAGATCTTGGCGAAGGCCGGGGAAGTCGGGTTCTGGGGGAACTCGGCCGCAAGGTTCACGCCCCTGGCCAGCTGTGCAGCGGTGAAGACCTTGGACGTCTCACCCCAAGTGACCTTGACCTGCGCGGTCTTGGCGCCAGCGACCTTGAGGGTTAGGCGATTCAGCTTTTTCTGAAAGTCGGCCAAGGCCACACCGGCGGCGATGGTGTTATCCTTGGTGACGTCGCCCTCCTCAAAGGAGAACGGGAGTCGGAAACTGCGGAGGGAGACCACGCCGTGCTCGAACTTGACGACTCGCTGGCCTTCGCGTGCCGTTGCCTTGCCGGCGGCGAGGTCGACAGTGATCTGCCCGACGTCGCCACGCAGCCCCAGGCCCTCAAGATAGGCGGTCGCCATCATGACGTGGCCAGCCCAACCGGGGTGCACCCCATCGTTACCCTCCAGCTTAAAGCCGTCACCATACTTGGCGCGGGATTCATACCCTTTGACGAGCATCGGCCAATAGACGTCGGCGAAGGCGACCTGCTCAGCCTGGGCGACTTCGATGTCGATATTGCGGAAGTTGAGCAGCGCGAGGTTAAGGGTCTCCCAGGTGCCCTTGGCGGACTTCACCCACGGCGGTACCGAGTGAATCGTACCCGATGAGCCGAGTACGACGCGGGCACCGGCTTCCTTGAACTTACGGACGATGGCAGTCTGGTTCGCCCGATAGGCCTCGGCAAGTGCGTCGTCTTTCGGGACATAGCGGAAGTCGTTCATGCCGTAGCAGGTCGTAGCGATGGTCGGCTTGAAGCGCAGGACATCATTGTCCATGCGCTTGAGGAACCCGCTGGCCTGCTCACCACTCCAGCCATACTGGCGGACGGTGATGTGCAGATCGGAGCGCGCGGCGGTGACGTACGCCTCCATGATGCGGCTGTACATTTTCTGCTCGGTAATGGAATCGCCGCAGATGGCGAGGCGATCGTCCTTCTGCAGCAGGAGGGTCGCCGTCTTCGGCGCCTGCAAACCGATGTAATCAGCCGGGACGAGCTCCGGGCGGGCTTGGTATTGCTGGCAGCCAGCCAGGCCGAGGCAAAGGAACAGGATCGCGCAGGGGTATCGCATGAAGCGGTTTTTAGCCGATGACGGAGAGAAATCACTCCTCATCTCTCCCCTGCTTGCTTTTCGCGGAGGTTTTCGTCATATTGACACTCCCCTGCAGTGTTCGACACCCGCGGCAGCCTCCCTTCCCTACGAACATAATATACGGGAGGTGCGACCCGACCGGCCTCGTCCGAGCCGTGGCAACGTACCGCCCACCTAAATCCAGGAAAAAGTGGAGCTCCAATCGGAATCGGCACAGGCGGGGACCTTTTACAAGTAGATGACAGAGGATAGATGACGGATGACAGATAGGGGTGCGAAGACATCTCATCCTCATAACTCTGGTAGGGACGGTTCTCCGAACCGTCCGCAACCGAGCAAACTAACGGCGGGCTCGGAGAGCCCGCCCTACCTTATGATGCCCTCCGCATGCATTCCGGTTCCTGGTCTCCCCTGGAGTTGCTGCCTTGGCCTAACCGCCAACCGCTATCCGCTAACCGCTTAAACCTGACTTCACCCCAGCTTCAGCGCCCCGCCCTCGCAGAGGGTCGGATTGCCGAAGGTCTTCATCGGATGACCGAAGCCCTGGGCGATGGACATGAGGAGACGGTTGTGGGGCTCCTTCTTAAACTTGAGCGCACGGCCGGTCTTAAAACCGAGACCACCACCGATGAGAACCCAAGGGATATCCTCGTGGCTGTGGCTGTTGCCCTTCCCGAGCTCGTTCGTCCAGACGATGGTGGTGTTGTCTAGCATGTTGCCCTTGCCGTCCAGCTCTGGGGTCTCCTGCAGGCGCTTCGCAAGGAAGGCGATCTGCTCGGCGAACCAAGTGTTAATCTTGATCAGCTTCTCGACGGAGCCGGTGTTGAGGTCCGGATCGTGTGAGAGCGAATGGTGACCTTCCTCGATGCCGATCCACTTCATGCGGGCCCCGCCTACAGAGTTGGTGAACTGGAACGTTGATATGCGGGCCATGTCGTTCTGGAAAGCACTGATGAGAAGTTCGGTCTGCAGGCGCGTGATCTGCGGGATGCTGTCGTTGTCCAAGGGAACGCCCGGCTCCGGAGGATGCGGCACCTTAAGCGCCGCCTGTGACTGGCTTTCCTTCAGGCCACGTTCGAGTTCGCGCAAGGCGGTGGCATGCTGATCGAGCAAGGCGCGGTCCCCCTGGTCGACGGCGTTGGCGACCTTGGCGATGTCATCCTTGAGGCCGTCGAGGACGGAGCCGAGGTTCTCGCCTTCCTTCATGGATCCGTAGAGCTTGTCGAAGAGTTCATAAGGGCTCGAGATCGGGGCAACGGGCTGATTGGCGCCGGCGTAACTCCAACGCGTCCATGGATCGGCCCGGTTTCCGACGCCGACGCCGATTTCCAGGGAGCCCATGCGCGTCTTGGTCGCGGCGTTGGACTGAAGATGGGTACGCAAGACCTGGTCGACAGACGGTCCGCTGGCCCAGCCAGCTGGGGCACCGCCGCCACCCATGATATTACCAGGGAACAGCTCGATTCCGGTGAGCAGGCAGCTCATGCCGCGCATGTGCGAATCGCCGTCGCCGCGCACGCGGTTGTTCACACCCTTGAGCGTGAGCAGCTTGTCTTTGAAGGGCTCAAATGGTTTCAGGATCGGCTTGAGCTTGAAGTTCGCACCTTCCTCGTCGGGCCAGAAGGCCGGCGGAACGATGCCGTTGGGCGAGAAGACGAAGATGACGCGCTGGCGGCGGCCAGAGATGGGTTCGGCAGCACCAAGCGAGGCGAGGCCACCGAGAAGCGGCAAGGCGGCGGCCGAAAGGCCGAGGCGGCGGAGGAAATCCCTGCGATGTTGGAGTGACATGGTCTTAGCGATTGGAAGGGGTGGTGGTGATAGTCGGGCGGAGCGCCGCGACGACGGCGACCTCGACGGCAAGGTTGCGGACGTGGAAACTGTTGGCGCGGAACTTCGAGGTCAGCTGGCCAAGGAGCTCAGGCGAATAGGCTGCGGGTGGCTGCTTCACCATTTCCTGGAACAGATTGCGGACGAAGCCGCTCTGGCCGGAAAGGCTTTCGGCAGCGTGGATCGCGACGTCACGGGCGCCGGTGAGCTGGATGACGTTGCCGTCCGCAGTGGCGTAATCGGAGACCGCGTTGACGGGCTTCTTATTGTCGGTGGCACGCACGCGCCCGACGGCGTCGAAGCGTTCAAAGCTGAAGCCGAGCGGATTGATCGTCACGTGGCACGACTGGCAGGCGGGCTTGGCGGTGAGTTCAGTGACCTTCTCGCGCATGGTGAAGGAGGGGTCAAACTTGTCGTCCATGAAGGCAATCGCCATGGGCGGCGGCTTCAGCATGCGGCCGAGGATGTTGCGCGTCACGAAGACGCCGCGGTGAATCGGCGAAGAGGACTTGGTGTAAGAGAAGGTCGCGAGCACATAAGGGTGCGTGAGCACGCCAGCCCGCTGGTCGGCATCCATCTTGACCGGCTGGAAGCCGCCGCCGGCTTCGATCTTCTGGCCGTAGAACTTCGCCAGGCGGTCGTTCATGAGAATGGTGTCGCTGAGTAGGAGCTGGCGGTAGTCGGATTGCTCAGACCACACGATGCTTTCAGCGAAAAGATCGAGTGAGGTGCGCAGATCCATCACGACACCTTGGTCGAAGCCGGGGTATTCCTTCTGGTCTTTGGCAATCTCGGCGCCTTCCTCAACGTGCAGCCAGTGATGAAGGAAGTCGCGCAGCTTCGACTTGGCGCGCAGGTCCTTCATCATTCGCTGGGCCTGCTGGCGTACCTGAACGTCGGTCTTGAGCTGTCCGGCGGCGGCGGCCTTCAGCAGTGCGACGTCGGGAACGGAATCCCAGAGGGTCAGCGCGAGGCGCGAGGCGACCGCGTAATCATCCTGCGCACCGATACCGGGATAAAGGAAGGCGGGGTTGGAGAGCGTAAAGATGAAGGCGCGCTTGGCGCCGACCTCAGGCGCCACGCCTGCATAGACCTTGCCGAGATCGGCCTTCTGCTCGTCAGTGAGCGGACGACGGTAGGCCATCTGGGCGAAACGCAAGGAGAACGCCTTGAGCTTATCGGCACAGTCAGGCGCATCGGCCTTGGTGCCAGCGAGAACGAAGATTTGCGGTCCGATCATCGCGGACACCTGTAGCGCACCTTTGGCGACAGCTTCCGTCCACTCGCGCGAAACTGAAGCACCGCGCTCGTAGCCGATGCTGCCGTCATCGGGCGGAAGCGGCACGGAGATAACGTGCACGCGGGAAGAGGATTTCGGCGAAAGGTTTGTGCGTGGGATCATGGCCCACGCGCCGCCGGGCGGACGCCATTCGAGCTTCAGCGAAGCGGTCTTATCCTTGAACTTGAAAAATTCGATCTTCAGCGGGTAGCTGCGGCCGCCGAGGAGGAAGATTGGGGCCGACGCCGTACGCGTCATGCCGGAGCTCACCCAAAGGTCGATGAGAGCATTCTTCTCGCTGCCGCCTTCCGGCGTGTTGACGTAGAGCCGGACGCCGTTGGGAGAGGTGATGCGGAATTCGTATTCGCCAGTGTCAGGCACGAGCACCGAGCCGGACCAGTTGATGGCGAACTGCGCGGCGTAGGTACCCTTCTCGGGAGCCTTGGCGCCGAAGTCCAAATCGATGACCGGGTCGACCTGCTGCTTGAAGGTGGCTTCAGGTCGGTTACGGTCGGGGGTCTTAGGATCGCGCTCCGGGCGTTCGCGGTAAGTCCCGGCGAGGCCGCCGGACTCCGTCGTGGAAATCTGGTCGCGGAGCGACCCGAGGAGATCGGCGACGCTCTCGCGGTACTGGCGGACGGTCAGGTGGGCCAGTTCGATGCGGGGCGGGTGATTACGAGCACGGGCCTCGGCGGAATAGAACGCCTTGTGGATGTACTCCGCGGAAGCCGAGGCATCGGCGAGCGAAAGAGAGCCAGGGTCGCTCTCCGGCATCTCGCGGACGATGTACTTGGCCAGGGAAGCCACGGACTTCTCGCCGACAAGGGGCTCGTCGGATTTACCGGCGACGCCTTGTCCGACCGGACCATGGCACCGCATACAGTCGTCGCGGTAGACAACTTCTCCGGACCGCGGGGCGGCGAGATTCTTCTTATAGTAGCGCTGGCCTTGGCGGCCGGCGAAGACGAGGGCGGCCAGGACGAAAAGCGCGGCCACGATCTTGGTGGACCGGGAAAGTGACATGGGGTTCTGACCCCTAAACTCATGGGTAAGTTCCTCTAAATCAAGCCCGCCTCCCCAAAACTGAACCACCCTTTTCCGGCTGGATCGGCCTCCGGTCGGCCGATCACCACATGGTCGAGCAACTCCACCCCCACGACCCTCCCCGCGTCGGCCAGCTGCCGGGTCACGGCCCGATCCGCCGGACTAGGCGTCGGATCGCCGCTGGGGTGGTTATGCGCCACAATGGCCGCCGAGGCGGCATGCTTCAACGCCTGCCGGAAGACCTCGCGTGGATGCAGGAGCGAGCTCGTCGCGGTGCCAGAACTGACTTCGTGCAGCGCGAGCAAACGGTTGCGCCGATTCAGACAAAGGACCCAGCATTTCTCGACCGCAAGTCCCGCGGCGAATGGCTCGAGCCGCGCCCACACCTTGGCGGGCGCGTCAAGTTTCTCGCCGGGATCATGCGCTCGCTCGCGAATCCTTCGCGCGAGCTCCATCGCGGCGGCGAGCTCCGCGGCCTTCGCTGGTCCAAGGCCATGGACACGCCCGAAGTCATGCGTGTCCCAGGTCGCCAGCGCGGCCAAGGAACCCGACTCCGCGAGTAGCGACGAGGCGACGACCGGCGCCGGTGCGCCCTTGGTGCCCGTGCCGATAAGGAGCTCGATGAGCTCAGCATCGAGCAAGGCGCGTGGGCCGAGCCGCACTAACCGCTCACGCGGACGATCTTGGGAAATCATCCCGCCACGCTGGCGCCGGCCGGACCGCGCTCAAGCGGACCTATCACCCAGCGGTTCCACCCAGCCGCCGGTAGCGAGCAAGGACCTTGCCGTAAGCGGGCGTGAGCGCCTCGAGTGAGGAGACGTTCAGACCTAGGTCCTTGATCAAGCCGTCGCTGAGACCGTAGATCCAAGCATGGACCTCGACCTTCTGGCCGCGGGCCCACGCATCCTGCATCACGGTGGAGTGGCAGACGTTGGCAGCCTGCTCGATGACGTTAAGCTCGCAGAGAGTGTCCAGCTTGGCTGGCCCGAGGACGGATTCTACCGTCAGGGCGTGCTTGTGATGGACGTCGCGCACGTGGCGCAGCCAGTTGTCGACGAGGCCCACCTTGCGGCGCTCGAGCGAGGCTTGCACGCCGCCACAACCGTAGTGACCACAGACGATGACGTGCTCGACCTTGAGGACGTCCACCGCGTACTGCAGCACGGAGAGGCAGTTGAGGTCGCTATGCACGACGACGTTGGCGACGTTGCGGTGCACGAAGAGCTCGCCGGGCAGTAGGCCGACGATCTCGTTGGCCGGCACGCGGCTATCAGAGCAGCCAATCCACAGGTAACGGGGTGACTGCTGTTTGGATAACGTCTCGAAGAAAGAGGGGTCGCGGCGACGGACGCCTTCTGACCACTCGCGGTTCTTATCGAACAAGTTTTCGATGGGGGGCATCGAAGGGATTTACAATGGGGGGAATCTTGAGCGAGCAAGCGAATAGAGAAAGATTCCATGTATCTCGCCGTGGAACCCACCCAGCGCTCCCAAGCCCTGGTGGCGGCCTCGAGTCTATTCATGGCTTTTGCGAGCGACAGACGCCCGCGTGCATTACCACCAACCCCACGATGCATGGTTGCCCTCGTGATCTGTTACGCTGGCTTTTCTCGCGCCCGAGTTAAGATGATTGAGGCATCCGTCTCCATCCCGGCTGCAGGAGCTCGAATAGGTCTTCATCTTAGGGCGAAATTAGCCTGTTTATTGGCATTTTTGCATTCCTTGGGCTGCCTTCTTCATCTTCCGGGCTGACGAGAGTTGAAACTCCGCCAGTCCCGTGGTGTATTATCCGTAACATGAAAACCAGCCTCCTTGCCCTCCTCGCCGCCGCTGCGCTCGCCTCGGCCGCTTCCACCACTACAAAAGGGACGACCAAAGGATCCACCCAGAAGACCCCGACCGCGACCACGGACGCCGGAACGGCGACTGGCGAACAAACGCCGGCATCCACCGACAAGAAGAAGTCCAAGAAGGAAGCGGCAGCGCTTGCCGACCCCGTCTCGCTTGTCGCCGATTCTGTCGATGCCGCAACCCAGATTGCAATGGAAGCCGCCAAAGCGGCCCAGGCCGAAGCTGAGAAACTTGCCGCCATTGGTACCGATAAGGCCGCTTCCCCTTCCAACGCTAAGCTCGCCGAAGCTGCGGTCATCGCCGGCGCCACCGGCGCCAAGGAACTGAAGAAGGCTAAGAAGGAAGCCGATGCCGAAAAGTCCGACAAGCCCGACGCCGAGGCCCCGAAGCCGGCTGCCAAGCCGACCGCCAAGAAGGCCGCTAAGGATGCCCCAGCTCAGTAAGTAGGCCAAGCCTCTGAAGATGCCCCGGATGACGGGGCTTTTTCGTGCCCCGCGGTCCCGCTTGAAACTTCCCCGGCCTTCCGCTGTATCATCCGTATCCCCATGAAGCTTTCCGTCCTCGCCCTCCTGCTCTCCGCCGGCTTCGCCATCGCGGCCGAACCGGCCAAGGAGACTCCGGCCGCTCCGGCTACTCCGGAACCGAAGCCCTTCTTCGACCCCAACGCTCCGGCCCCGACAGTCGATCCGACGCAGCCAACGCCAGAGCCTTCGCTCCCGGGCCCAGAAAAGAAGAAGCCAGTCGTACCTGAGCGAAAAAAGGAGAAGAAGAAAGAGAAGAAGTAGGCGGGCCCGAGGTAGGGACGCGCGCCCTCGCTCAACCGTGTATCGAGGTAGGGACAGCACCACGTGCTGTCCTAAGCCACCGCAAGGCGACACACGTTAGGACGCGATAGTGATCACGTCCCTACCTCAAGACAGCCGCAGCACTCAAAGGGAAACCGGAGACCGGATGATTGGCTGGGGGCATAAACTTTCAGGTCTCGGGTCTCGGCAGCCGGGTCACAGGTTCGGGTGCTCAGGTACGGGTGCGGGTGCGGGGCTACCTCTGTCTAAAGTAGGGCTGACCACCCTTGGTCAGCCGCGGTTGAGCGAGGGCGCTCAACCCTACCCAAGGTAAGCACTCCCCCGTTAATCCATACTCGATATTCTATACTCTCTTCAGCTCAGGCCAACAGGCCAACTGATCAACTGGTCAACCAACGCTGCCTCGTGCCCTCAGGTCCTCGATTCCTCCTACCCTCGATCTTCCCTATCTTAATCGACCAGAATCTCGCGCGGACTGGAACCGTTCTCTGGTCCGACATAACCCTTGTCGTGCAGGACATCCATAATGCGGGCGGCCCGGTTATAGCCAAGTTTCAGGCGACGCTGCAACATCGAGACGGAAGCACGGCGCGTTTCCTTGATAATGGCCCAGCTCTGCGCGACCAACGGGTCCTCGCCTTCTTCGCCCTCTTCGCCTTCTTCGCCACCCTCGGCACCATCCTTGATGGCCTTGATGACGTCTTGGGCGAACTCAGGCTTACCGTTCTTCTCGGCCAGAAACTCAACGATCGCGGCGACTTCCTGTTCGCCGACAAAGGCACCCTGCACGCGGTTGAGCGTGGCGCTGCCCGGAGGCACGAAGAGCATGTCGCCTCGACCGACGAGGGTCTCGGCACCGCCGCGGTCCAGAATAGTGCGGGAATCGATCTGCGAAGAGACCTTGAAGCCGATACGCGTGGGCAAGTTCGCCTTGATGAGGCCGGTGATGACGTCCGTCGAGGGACGCTGCGTGGCCAACACGAGGTGGATGCCGGCGGCACGGGCCAGCTGGGCGATGCGCGCGACGGACGTCTCGATGTCCTGGGCGGCGACCATCATAAGGTCCGCCATCTCGTCGATGATGCAAACGATGTAGGGGAGCTTCTCCGTCTGGACGCGCACGCCGTCGTCGATGACTGCTTCCGCCGCTTCGGCCGCCGCGGCCAACTCGTCAGGGCTGAGCGCGAGCTCCTCCTGCTTGGGCGCACCGGCCTCCTTGGCGATCTTGGCGTTGAAGCCGGTGATGTTCTTCACGCCACACTTGGCAAAGATCTTATAGCGCTGCGACATCTCGGCGATGAGCCACTTGAGGGCAGCGGGCACGCGCTTGGGGTCGGTCTCGACCGGGATCAGCAGGTGCGGCAGGTTGTTATAGATCTGCAGCTCGACGACCTTAGGGTCGACCATGATGAAGCGCAGGTCCTGCGGCGTGCAGCGATAGAGGAGCGACACGATGATCGCATTGATGCAGACGGACTTGCCCTGGCCAGTGGCGCCGGCGATGAGCGCGTGCGGCATCTTGGCGAGATCCTGGATAACAGGCTTGTTGGTGACACTGTCCACGCCGAGCACGACAGGGAGCTCCATCGAGGCCTCGGCCCAGGCCTTTGACTCGATGATCTCGCGCAGGAGCACATCCTTGCGATTCTTATTCGGGATCTCGATGCCGACGGTACCCTTGCCCGGGACAGGTGCCAGGATGCGCACGGCCTCGGCCTCGAGGTTCATCGCGATATTATTCGAGAGGTTGGAGATCTTCTCCACGCGCACGCCCGGGGCGGGCTTGATCTCGTAGCGGGTGATCGACGGGCCTTGCTGAATACCGACATCGATGCCGTTGACGGGGTCGACGGGCACGCAGTCTACCTTGAACTGCTTGAGGGTCTCGATGAGATCCGAGGCACGCTTACGGAAATCCTCGGGCTCAGCCTTGGATCCGCTAGCGGGCTCATTGAGCATCTTAATTTCCGGGAAGACATAGTCGCCGCGCTTCTTGATGACCTGGCTGGCGCGGGCCTTCTCAATCTTGTCCGGCTGGACGACGAGCACCTTGCCCGCTTCAGAGCCCGAGCCGAGCGGCTCGGGCTGCTTGCGCACGGGCTTAGCTTCGACTTCTTCCTCGTCCTCTTCCTTCGCAACCAGCTTCGGCTTCTCCGGCTTCTTTTCTTTCGGCGCAGTATCAGAGGAAATGGAGACGTTGTCCGGCTCAACGAGGTCGGGGCCATCTTCCTCCAGGCCTTCGTGAGGGATATCGACTACGACTGGGGCGACCTTGGTGGCAGGCTTGGCGGTCTCCTTCGGCTGCGGCACCGCGATGGCGGCGCCGACGACTTCCTGCTGCTTACGTCGTAGCTCGGCGGCAATGGCGGCGCGGCGGCGCTGTTCTTCCGCGGCGGTGACCGCGGCGGCCTTGCGCTCGGCATTCCAAGCACCGAATCCGTCACGTATCTCTGCAATCCACGAAGACAGGGTTGCCTTCGGATCGTCGGCGAGCGCCCCGAGAAGACAGAAGCCGTAAGGGAACACCAGAATCCATGTGCCATAGTCTCCTAGGACTGGATGGAACACCGACGTGAAAAGCATACTCCCGAGCACGCCGCCCGGACCGCGCGGATCAAAGGCGATTGCGACGTCCTTGGCCGTACCGAGCCAGAGCGTGAGAATAGGTGCGAAAAGAATCACGCACAGAGCCATCAAGGTGACCTTGACTGGCCAGAGCGTGTGGGCCCGCTGGTTGAGCGCGAACCAGGCCGCAGCGAAGAGGAAGAATGGGACGAAGAAACCGGCGTAACCGAAGAGGCTAAACAGAATGACTGCGACGGTCGCGCCAAAGGCGCCGCAGGGATTATGCTCGGCCTTGGCGTTGGATTCGGCTGGGAGGCTAAACGTCTTCTCCAGCCACTCGGGGATGAGGTTCTGGTCCGACGGCGCATGGAAGAGCATCGCGACAAGCAAGAACGCGCCGACGAGGGCGAGCACGACGGCGAGGATTGGTCGACTCTCGCTGGCGGGACGGGCGAGCGTAGTGGAACGTTTGCGAGCTGGAGCGGGCATGATTATTCGCCGAAGAGGGTTCCCTGCGAGGCGGCGTCCGCGGCGCCGGGAGGCGCAGGGTCGGCGTGCAGATGGCGGGGCGGACGCGTGACGCGAGCCGCGAGGGCGCGCGTGCGTTCCTGCGCAAGGCGTTCGACCATACCCGCGAGGGCGTGGCGAATCCACTTAGGCGTAAAGGAGGCGGCGGAGTAGTCGCACGGGCCGTAGCCGTGCACGCGGCCGGCCTGCAGCAGTGCGTCGTTCTGCGCGAACTCGGCCTCGCTCTCGGGCACGTAGACCGCGAAGGCCTTACCGCCATTCTTGCGCAACAGCGAGAAGACGGGGACGTCACTCGGGCCGTCGGCGACGTAGATCATGTTCTCGAACGGGACGCGGCGGTCCTCAGAGCGAACGACGGCGTTGACGTCGATGTCGGCGTTCTTGTTCGAGCCCTTGTTGATCTCGAAGAGGAAACGTGTCTTGATAGTATTGTCGACCATCGCGGCGACCTGGGTGATCTCGGTCGGCAGGTCCAGTGAGAGCTCGTCCTGCTTGGTGAAGTGCGGCGGGAGAGGGTGCTCAAGGAATTCGCAGCCGTAGATGCCGTCGCAGTGCGCGGCGAGCGAAGTGCCGCGGATCATCTCGGCGAGGCCAGTGCTGATGACGTAATGCTCGAGGACGACCTCGACGTTGTGCTTACGGCCGAGCTCACGGACATGTTCCTTGAGCGCAGGGAAGAATTGCGGGAGGCCCGGGCAGAGCTCGATGTCAGCGCCGAGCTCCCGGAGACGGGCGTTGGTCAGGCCCTTCATGAGGCCGGACTTCACGTAGCTAAGGAGGTGATTGAGGTAGACGGAATCCTTGGGCGTCCGGATGCCTTTGCGGGCATAAAGCGCTGGAAGTTGGTTCGTTTCCTTCCAGAATTGCTCCTCGTCGACCCCGAAGGCCTTGAAGAGCGGGGTCTGCATGTAGCCCGGACAGAGGGTCTTGTCGAAGTCCCACACACAGGTGAGGACGTGGGTGCCGCGGAGCGCGGGTTCCTTGGGCTGCATATCGTTCGGAAAAGGGATGAAGGTCGGGCTTGCGGAGGGGAGCCTGCCGCACTCCATTGAATAACGAATGGACGTCTTCTGTCCAAGCCCGATTAACCTCCCTTAACGATGTCCGCCAGCCCCCTCCGCCCCGACCTGACCGGCTTCCGCCGCCGCCTGGCCGAGCTCGAAGCCCTGCTGGCCGACCCGGCCACCTTTGCCGATAACCGCCGGGCCGCCGCCCTCGGCGCCGAGCTCCGCTTCACGTCCAAGGCCGTCAAAGCTGACGACGCCCTAGTGGCCTTGGAAAAGGAGCTGGCCGAGTCCCGCGCCCTGTCTGGTGAGGCCGACGCCGAGATCCGCGCCATGGCCGCCGAGGAGATCGCCCGCCTGGAGCCGGCCGTCGAGGTGGCCCGCGAACAGCTGATCCGGGCCATCATCCCGGTGAATCCGGACGATTCTCGTAATGCTCTTGTAGAAATACGGGCAGGCACAGGTGGAGAGGAAGCCTCTCTTTTTGCGGCCGAACTCCTCCGGGCCTATACCCGCTTCGCCGAGAAGAAGGGCTGGAAGTGCGAGTTAATGTCCCTCTCCCACTCCGACCTTGGTGGAGTCCGCGACGCGGTCCTGCTCATCGAAGGCGAAGGCGCCACCGCCCTCCTCCGCCACGAGGCCGGCGTCCACCGCGTCCAGCGCGTGCCTGCCACCGAAGCCTCCGGCCGCGTCCACACCTCTGCCGCTACGGTGGCGGTGCTCCCGGAAGCCGAAGAAGCCGAGGTCATCCTGAAGCCCGAGGACCTCGACATGTCCGTCGCCCGCGCGAGCGGCGCCGGCGGCCAGCACGTCAATAAGACAGAGTCCGCGGTGCAGATCATCCATAAGCCGACGGGGTTGATGGTCTACTGCGCCGACGAACGCTCCCAGCTGCGTAATCGCGTCAAAGCCCTCCGCGTCCTGCGCTCCCGCCTCCTCGACCTGACGCGCGCCAAGGAACGCGAAGCCCGCGCCGACGCACGCAAGACACAAGTAGGCTCAGGCGACCGCTCCGAACGCATCCGTACCTACAACTTTCCGCAGAACCGTATCACGGACCATCGCATCGACCTCACGGTCCACGGGATTGAACAGGTGCTCGAAGGGAATCTCGACCAGCTCGTGGACGCACTCTTCGAAGCCGACCTGCGCGAACGTGCTGAGGCGATCACTCGGCCGACAGCCTGAGCGACGCAGACCCCGCACGCACTCGCATGTCGCCGGTCATCGGATTGCCGTCATCGACCCATCCGTCGACGACGCCGAGCGTACGTTCATAGGAAAGGCTCGTAACGGACGGAGTGAAGACAATCGCCGGCCAACCCTCAGCCGACTTGGCAACAAAGGTCCACCTGCCAGGAATCTCGCAAGCGTCCAGGGCTTCGGTCAGCGCGACCAGCTTGAACCCGGCGAACTGCTCGCCCGGACTGGCGAGATCGAAGTCTTTCGGCCAGAAGCCCTTCTCGGCCTGAAAATGCAGCAGGATGTTCCTGGCCTGCACATAAGGGGCCTTGACGGAATTTGCGGCTGCGTGGTCGTTCACGACGAAAGGCAGCACGCAGGCCAATCCCACGCCCGCACCGACCAGGCCCAGCTTTGTCGCAGCCCGCCAGGTCGGCTCATGAGGCGGCCGCAGGATGGGCGAAGTGCTAGGATTCTCGTCGGCTGACATGACCTTGGACGATGGCCGGGCCGGCGAGTCCAGCAAGCCCGGAGGAAGTGCTTTTGTTCCTTGGAGAGAAGCCGCTAACCGCCTTGATAGGGGCATGGACGCGGACCACCTCCAACGCTTCGCCGGCATCGGCCGACTCTACGGCCGCGCAGGCATGGAACGCCTCGCCCATTCGTCCTTCCTCGTCGTCGGTCTCGGTGGCGTCGGCTCTTGGACCGTCGAAGCCCTGGCGCGCTCTGGTGTTGGCCACCTAGCGATGGTCGACGGAGATTCGGTCTGCGTCTCTAACACAAACCGCCAGCTGCATGCGGTCGCCGGCAACGACGGCAAATCGAAGACGGAAGCGATGGCGGAACGCGCCCGCTCAATCCACCCGAAGATCCGCACGACGCTCCATCAGCGCTTCCTCTCCCGCTTTAATCCACACGAGGTACTCGCGGACTTCGACGGCGTAGTGATCGACGCGATGGATGCGCTCTCGCCGAAGTGCGGGCTAATTGCCGAAGCCGTGAACCGCAAGCTGCCCGTGGTCACGGTCGGCGGCTGCGCCGGACGCCTCGATGGCACACGCATCAAGATCACCGACCTCCGTGATTCGCGCGATGACCCGCTGATGATGCTGGTCCGCAAACGTCTGCGTCAGAATTTCGACTTCCCCCGCGGTAAGGCTCCCTTCGGCGTCTCGTGCGTGTGGTCCGATGAACCGTTCACGCAACCAACGGATTGCGAAGGCCTGCCTGGCGGCGAGATTCCTGAAGGTGAAGACCTCCACCCGAATTGCGAATGGGGCTATGGTACCGCTTCGCATGTGGCGGGCGCCTTCGGCCTCGCGGCCGCGGGCGAAGCGCTTCGCCTGTCACTGCTACGCGCCGAATAAGCGCGCGAAGTTCTCGCAGGTCAGTGCAGCGGATTCCTCGGGCGGGACGCCCAACGTCCGCGCGAGCTCGGTGTTGTTGCGGATAAGATTCGACGGATGGTTCTGCTCGGTGCCGGCCGCGTCGGGCGCGAGCTCGCGCAGGCGGAACTCCGGCGCGGGGCAAAGCGCTGGCGCATCGGTCTCGACGAGGATCCGCTCGCGTGGGATCACGGCGGCGAACTGAATACGCAAGTCGGCCTTGCGCGGGATGAGGTGGTGCGCGCTGAAAGAAAAATACGCGCCGAGCTTCGCGAGCTCGGGCACGAGCTCGACGGGGCCGTTCCAACTATGCAGCAGGAAACCGCGCCGCGGAAGCTCCGTCGCGCGCAGGATGTCCATCAGCGGACCGATGGCCTTGACGCAATGGATGGTGAGCGCGCGGCCGAGTTCGACGGCCAGGGCGAGCTGCACGCGGAAGGCTTTCTCCTGGGCGACGGGATTGAAATCCTTCACCCAACGATCAAGCCCCATTTCGCCGATGCCGGCCGCCGGGTGGGCGACTAGGATTGCGCGGAGCTGCTCTTCCCATCCAACGGGAGCCGTCGGGACGTCCCACGGATGCAGGCCAAACGAGACACGGTTACGCGGGTCACGGCGACCGAGAGCGGCCACGTCCTCCCAGTCGGAGGGCGCACTGCCATTGATCATCGCCTGCCCCACGCCGTCCGCTCGGGCCTGCTCGACCGCGGCATACGGCACCTCGGCGAACTGGTAATGGCAATGGGCGTCGCGGAGTTCCATCAGGCGAGTCGGAGGATGACCGCCGAACCCTTTGCCTCAACGACGAACCACCTTGCCCTGCCGCCCCGCCCTGCCCTATCTCCGTGGCAGGATGAAGACGCCGCCCTTGCCCACTGAAGCGCTGATGACCGTCACCGGCCTACCCTACCCGCTCAAGGCGAAGGGTAAGGTCCGTGAAGTCTTCGACCTCGGTACGCATTACCTGATCGTCGCGACCGACCGTCTGTCGGCCTTCGACGTCGTGATGCCCAACGGCGTCCCGGGCAAAGGCATCCTCCTTACGCAGATTAGCCTCTGGTGGTTTGACCAGGCCCGCCTCGTCTTCCCGACGCACCTCGTGCCCGACCACGCCAACGCGCTGGCCAAAGCCCTGAACGGCCACGAACACCTAATTCCGCGCTCAATGCTCGTGCGCAAACTCAAGCCACTCCCAGTCGAAGCGGTCGTCCGTGGCTACCTCGCCGGCTCCGGCTTCAAGGAATACCAGAAGACCGGCGGCATCCTCGATCACCCGCTCCCTGAAGGTCTGCTCGACGGCTCGAAGCTGCCGCAGCCAATCTTCACCCCTTCCACCAAGGCCGCCGAAGGCCATGACGAGGCGATCACCCGCGCGCGCTGCGGCGAGATCCTCGGCGAGAAGGTCTTCCGCACGGTGCAGGAGACGTCGATCGCGCTCTACCGTATGGGCGCCGAGCGCGCCGCCAAGGCCGGCGTCATCCTCGCCGACACGAAGTTCGAATTCGGCAGCGCTCCGGATGGCTCGCTGGTGCTGATTGACGAAGTCCTGACGCCTGACTCTTCCCGCTACTGGCCCGCCGCCACCTGGCAGCCCGGCCGCGCCCAGCCTTCTTACGACAAGCAGTTCGTCCGTGATTGGCTCGAAACCCAGCCGTGGAACAAGACCGCGCCGGGCCCGACCCTGCCGGCCGACGTCGTGCAGAAGACGCAGGCGCTCTACGCGGAGTGCCTCGAACGCCTCACGGCTTGAGAAGTTGACCGGTTGATCCGTTGGCCGGTTGGCCGGGAAGGCATCCAGGAGTGGATAGCTATGTCGCGGAACCGCGGTCGACAGTCAGGGTCGGACAAGTTACGTATCGACCATGAAGCCGACCCCGCTCCTCGCCCTGCTCCTTGCCGCCGTCTCGTCCGCCGCACCGGAACCGAAATTCCGCCCGCAGGAGATCGATAAGGTCGAGATCGGCTACGGCCTCGCGATCGCCGACGTCGATGGCGACGGCAAGCCCGACATCATCCTGGCCGACAAGACCACGGTGCAGTGGTACCAGAACCCCACGTGGAAGAAACATGTCTTCGCCGAGAACCTGACGAAGGAGGATAATGTCTGCGTCGCCGCGCGCGACCTCGACGGCGACGGCAAGGCCGAGATCGCCGTGGGCGCGGGCTGGAATCCTTCCGACACGGTGAAGAGCGGTGCGGTGTTCTATCTCATCCCTCCGGCCGACCGCACCCAGAAATGGGAAGCAGTGAAACTCCATCACGAGCCGACCGTCCACCGGATGCAGTGGGTCGAGGTCGCCACGGGCCGCTGGGACCTCGTCGTCCAGCCCCTCCATGGGGTCGGTAACAAGGGCGGCGAAGGCGCGGGCGCCAAGTTGCTCGCCTACCGCAAGCCGGCTAATCCGAAAGACGAATGGACGACCGAGCTCGTCAACGACGCCGGCCACATCACCCATAACCTCGAGCCGGTGCGATGGCAGAAGCACATCGCCCAGCAGATCCTCACCGGCTCCAAGGAGGGCGTCTGGCTCAATTCCTACGCCGACGGCAAGTGGGGCCACGCTCAGCTGACCAAGGAACCCGTCGGCGAACTCCGCGCCGGCAAGCTGCCTTCCGGCGACTTCATCGCCACGGTCGAGCCCTTCCATGGCACCAAGTCGGCCATCTATACGCGCGACGGCGACGGCGCCTGGCAGCGCCAGCAGGTCCTCGACGGCTACAAGGATGGCCACGCGGTCGCCTGCGCCGACTTCCTCGGCACCGGCTCCGACCAAGTCATGGTCGGATGGCGCGGCGCCGACCCCGGCATCCGCCTGCTCACCCCGCTCGACGACGCCGGCAAGACCTGGCGCACGAGCGTGATCTCGACCAAGGAGATCGCCGTCGAAGACTTCAAGGCCGCCGACCTCGACGGCGACGGCAAGCCCGACCTCATCGTCGCCGGCCGCCAGACCAAGAACCTCATGATCTTCTGGAACGCCCGCTGAGGCGTCCCAGCCAGCCATGAAAAAGCCCTCGTGAGAGGGCTTTTTGCTTTCAGGAAATAGTCCGACTAGGATTTGAACCTAGACAAGGAGAATCAGAATCTCCTGTGCTACCATTACACCATCGGACTGTCCTGAGTCGTCTGACGATGGGACTCCCCGGCGG
>CANCHK010000031.1 GCA_947377865.1 Opitutia bacterium
CTCAAGGTCAACGAGTCCATCCACGTCGGCGAAGTCAAGGCCCCCAAGGGCATCACCTTCCCGGGCGACCCCAAGCGCGTCGTCGTCGTCTGCTCCGAGATGGCCGAAGAAGAAGCCGCACCCGAAGCGACCCCCGTCGCCGGTGCCGTCGCCGCTCCTGGCGCCGAAGGTGCCGCCGCTCCTGCGGCTGGTGCTGCCCCTGCCGCCGGTGCCGCTCCTGCGGCCGCCGCTCCGGCTGCCAAGAAGTAATTTCCGCGCCGGGCGTCCCCGGTACCTGTTCTTTGAAGTCAAATGCCATTCTCGGTCATCGCCGCCCTCGGCAATCCGGGCCGAGAATATTCCGCCACGCGCCACAACGCGGGGTGGATTGTCATCGACGCGCTCGCCTCGCAGGCCGGCGCGATTTGGAAGGAAGAGAGCCGTTTCCCGGCCTCGGTCGCGAAAATCACGTTCGGAGGTTCCTCCGTGCACCTGATCAAGCCGCTCACCTTCATGAACGACAGCGGGTCGCCCCTGGCGGCCTTCCTCCGGTTCCACCGGATCGAGCTCCCCGAGCTCGTCGTTCTCCATGATGACATCGCGTTCGAACCCGGCCAGCTCCGCCTCTCCCTAGGAGGTTCCGCCGCCGGCCACAACGGCGTCGCCAGCTGCATCCGCCACCTCGGCGAACAATTCGTCCGCGCCCGCTTAGGCATCGGACCGAAACAGCACCCCGGCCAAGACCTCGCCGACCACGTCCTCGGACGTTTCCCCGACGCCGACCTCACGAACCTGACCCAGCGCATCCCCGACTTCATCAAGAACCTCGAAACCCTCCTTTCCCAAGGCCTCCCAGCCGCCCAAAACCTCACCAACAGAAAATCACCATCACCATGACCACCGCCACGATCCGCCGCGACTATCGCGCCAGCCTCATCCTCGACCTCCGCGGCTCGACGGATGCGCCTGAGACCGTCATCGACAAGCTCAAGGAAGTCCTGAAGTCCATCGACTGTAAGGTCAACGAGGTCGAGAATCTCGGCCAGAAGGAGTTCTCGCGCGTCGTCGACCGCAAGTTCCCCTCCGGCCTCTACGTCCAGTTCCACTTCGAAGGTCCCGTCACTGCGCCCACCGCTTTCCGCGAGAAGCTGCGCCTCGACCGTACCATCAATCGCCTGCTTGTGCAGGTGACCAAGTAATCCCCGACCCCGTCTCGCCGTGGCCTCTTCCTATAATCGCGTGGTTCTCGTGGGCAATATGACCCGCGATCCCGAGGCCCGCGCCCTCCCGTCCGGCCAGGCCCTCACGAAGTTCTCCCTCGCCGTCAACCGCTCCTACTCCACCAAGGAAGGCGAGAAACGCGAAGAAGTTACCTACGTCGACATCGAGAGCTACGGCAAGCAGGCCGAGATCATCGCCAAGTATTGCGGCAAGGGCTCCGGCATCCTCGTCGAAGGCCGCCTCAAGCTCGATCAGTGGGAAGACAAGAAGACAGGCGAGAAGCGTTCGCGCCTCGGCGTCGTCCTCGAGAATTTTACCTTTATCGGCGGCAAGGCCCAGGGTGGCGAAGAGGGCGGTTCCGCTCCTCGTGCCCGCGGCGGCAACGATACTCCGGCTCCTTCCGGCGACCACGGCGGAGACGACGTCCCGTTCTAATCATTTCCTCACCAACCTTATAACCCAAGAAAGACCATGGCATTCACCGAAGTTCTCCTCATCAAGCCCGTCGACGGCCTAGGCGCCGAAGGCGAGCAGGTCCGCGTCCGCGCGGGCTTCGCGCGTAATTTCCTGCTCCCGCAGGGCATCGCGCTCCCCGTCAACCGCTCCAATACAAAGTACGTAGAGGCCCTTAAGAAGGCCCGCGACGTCCGTGAAGCACGCGACCTCGAAGCCGCCAACGGCACCGCTGCTAAGCTGGCCGCCATCAAGCTCGTCTTCGCCGTCAAGACCGGCGAAGGAGGTAAGATGTTCGGCGCAATCAGCACCGCCGAAATCTCCGCCAAGCTCGCCGAGCACGGCATCGAAATCGAGCGTAAGCGCATCCATTTGGGCCAAGGCCCTGTCAAACTCCTCGGCAAGCACACCACGAGCATCCGCCTTCATGGGTCCGTCATGGTTGAGCAGGAGTTCGAAGTCGTCTCCGAGAACCCGATCGAAGTCGCCGCCGAAGAGGCCCCCGAGGCCGAAGAGCGCGAGTATCGCGACGACAAGGGCAAGAAGGCCCGCAAGCCCCGCAAGGAAAAGGCTGCCAAGTCCGAGTAATCGGCCCGGACTTCCCAGAAAGGCGCGAAGTGAGAACTTCGCGCCTTTTTCTTTTACGGGCTCCGCACGCTGTGAATAGGGTGCGAACAAGGCGTGAACGACCCTAGCGGTTTGGCGCTGTCCTCCGTTCCCGCCCTCAGCACACTGCTTCTTTCCCATGGCCGAAAGATCCCAGCGCCAGCGTCGCGACGCCGCTCCTAATTACGGCGACCGTGTGCCGCCCCATAATCTCGATGCCGAGCGCGGCCTGATTGCGAGTATCGTGATTGACGGTGGCGATACGCTCCAGCGCTGCCTCGAGCAACGCGTCACCTCCGACTATTTTTTCGACCCGAAGCATCAGGATATCTACGCCGTCGCTGTCCAGCTGAATCAGGCGAGCACGGGTATCGATGAGATCACGCTCACAGAACAGCTTCGCCGCGAGGGCAAGCTGGAGTCCGCCGGCGGCGCCACCTACATTAACGAGCTGACAGGCCTAATCTCCTCGAGCGCGCACGCCCCCCACTGGCTCGCGATTATTCGCGAGAAACATTTTCTGCGTCAGCTGATCTCCACCGCCGTCACGACGGTCGAGAAGGCCCATACGCACGCGGAGGGCATCGAACGCCTGCTGGAGGAGGTGGAGCAGTCCTTCTTCCGTATTAGCGAGGATCGCATCTCTGAGTCCGCCCAGACAATCGACGGGCCAATCGCCGAGGCGATGGAGCTCGTTCAGCGCATCATTCGTGATCGCAACTCTGTCCAGGGCGTACCGACGGGCTTCCCTGACCTTGATGCGATGACCTTTGGTTTCCAGCCCGGCCAGATGGTCGTCGTCGCCGCCCGCCCCGGCATGGGCAAGACCTCGATTGCGCTCAACTTCATCGAGGCCGCGCTCTTCCCCAAGCCCAGCGAGGCCCGCAAGCCGTCCAACGTGCTGCTGTTCTCCCTTGAAATGCCAGCCCGCGAGTTGGCCTTGCGTCTGCTTTGCTCCCGTGCCCGCGTGAACATGCAGAAGCTCCGCACCGCCCATCCCGACGAGCGCATGCAGGTCGACCTCGTCCAGGCTGCTAATGAGTACAAGGGGTTGCCCCTCGTAGTCGATGATAACGGCGGCCAGAACATCCTCGAGATTCGTGCCAAGTGTCGCCGCGTCCACGCCCGCACCCCTTTGGACATGGTAGTCATCGACTATATCCAGCTCATCAACGGCCTAGATTCAGGCCTGCCCCGCGAACAGCAGATCGCCGAGGTCTCCCGTAGCATCAAGGCCATGGCTAAGGAGTTTAAAATCCCCATCATCGCCTTGGCTCAGCTGAATCGTAAGTCCGAGGACGAGGCCCGCCAGCCCCGCATGTCCGACCTCCGCGAGTCCGGCTCCATCGAGCAGGACGCTGACATCGTCATGCTGATCTCCAAGCCCCCCGTCAGCCAGGGTAAGGCGGCCGAAGCGGAGGCCGAGCAGGCAGGGCAGGATGGATGCTACTCCCGCCAGCTGATTGTCGCTAAGAATCGTAACGGTCCGACCTCCGACATCAACTTGCTCTTTAATCCGGGGCTGACACGCTTCGAGTCTCCGGCCAAAGATTACCGAAATAATGAATAACCCCTCCTTCCGCCGCAGCTCGCTCCGTGCCGCCTGCTTCGCTCTCGCCCTGGCGCCTCTCATCGGCTCAGCCCAGGTCGCCCCGACGACGAAGGAGCCCCTTATCCGCTCCATCCGGATTAAGGCGGACGGTGCGACTGTCTCCGAGCAGTTCGTGCTCGGCTTCGTCGCCTTGCGTCAGGGTCAGCCCTTCTCCAAGGACGCCGTGGCCAGCACGGTCCGTTCTCTTTACGCCACTGGGCGCTTCTCCCAAGCCATCGTCGAGCCAATCCTAGACGCGAAGACTGGTGAGGTCGACATCGTCGTTACCGTCGAGCCACGGCCGATTCTCAAGGGTATCGAATACATCGGGGGAGACGGAGTTGTCGGCAAGACTGGCTGGCTCTCCAGTAACGAGATTGAAGACATTAAGGTCGGCGAGCCGCTCGACATGGCTCAGCTGCGCCGCTCGGAGATCAAGCTCCAAAACGAACTCCGCAAGAAACGTCCGTTTGCCCGCGTCGCTTCCCAATTGCGCGACGTCGCCGGCGGGAAAATTGCCGCGATCATTGTCGACGAAGGCATTGAGATGAAGGTGGACAATTTTCGCTTTGAAGGCGCGACATCCTTCGACCGTTACGACCTCTGGTCCGCGGCGGACCTAAAGACCAGCGAATACCGCTGGTACAAATGGTCGTGGCTCGTGGGCGGCGGCCGTCTCGACCCCGAGCAGTATCGCGCCGACTGCAAGAAGCTGCGTGAATACTATCGCGCGAAGGGTTATCTCGACGTCGAAGTCGAAGACGCCGACCCTGAGAAGGTCTGCGAGGTGAAGGACGTAAAAGGTGGTTCTGGCTGGGTCGACGTCATCTTTAAGATCAAGGAAGGCCGCAAGTACTCCGTAGGTTCAATCTCCTTCGAGGGCAATCGCCTCGGGGCCACCGACCCACTCTTTTCGACCGAAGCCATGGGCAAGGTCGTTGCCGAGCCCTCGTTGCGTCGCGGCGCTCATCCCGCCGAGTTCGACAAGGTCGCCAGCGGAGATGCCTTTGCGGTCCCGTCAATCGAGGCCGCCGCCGACAAACTGCGAGAGTACTATGGCCAGATGGGCTATATTAATGCCTCCGTCCAGGTCGTGCGTAAGCCGAATCTCTCGACTGGATCCATCGATGTGAAGTTCCAAATCGAGGAAGGCCAGCGCCATACGGTCCGCGCTGTCGAGATCCAGGGTAACACCAAGACCCGCTCCACCGTCATCGCCCGCGAGCTAGCGCTCGGGCCTGGCGAGGTCTTCGACCTTGCCCGCACCCGCGTCTCCGAGGCCCGCCTCCGAAATACGCAGTTCTTCGAGGAAGTCCGTGTGACGTCCGTCCCGACGCCGATTCCAGGCCAGAGCGACCTGCGCGTCACAGTGAAGGAAGGCCCTACCGGCCAGGTGAGCTTCGGTGCCGGCTATAGCACCGTCGAAGGCCTGGTGGGCTTCGTTGAATACGCTGAATCTAATTTCGACTTTTCCAATTCTGAAGGCTGGTACCGAGGCGACGGACAGAAGTTCCGCGTCCGTGTTTCCGTTGGCAGCCTGACCAGCTCCTTTGAGCATTCGTTCGAAGAGCCTGCCCTTTGGGAGCGCGACCTTGCGGTCGGCTATTCCATCGAACGCCGCTACGCCGGCTACGCTTCCTCCAACTATTCGGTTCTCTCCGAGGGCATCAGCCTCTACGCTCGCCGCCGTATCTTCAGTAATATTGAAGGGCGTATCGGCTACAATCTGCGCCGTATGTCCGTCGACAACGTCACCGCCACTGCGCCGATTGACGTCAAGACCGAAGGAGACTTCGGCCCCCGCATGATCTCGTCGCTCACGGGCTCGCTCACCTACGATACGCGTGACGAATATAACTTCCCTACCAAAGGCTCCCGAATCTCGCTTACCGAAGAACTCGCCGGTAACGGCCTCGGCGGCGACGTCAAATACCTGAAGTCAGAGCTTCGTACCGGCCGCTGGTTCCTAATCTCTCCCACCGCCGAGCAGACGATTGGCATTATCGGTCGTGTCGGACTGCTGACCGGGACGGGCGGCTACACTCCGTTCTATGAGCGCTTCTACCTTGGCGGGGCCTACGACATGCGCGGCTTCGGTTATAATGACGTCGGCGGCTACAGCACCTACGACACCACGAATGGCAACCAACCGATGGGTGGCATGACCTACGGCTACCTCAGCGCCGAGTATACGATTAAGGCTGCCGAGAACCTGCGTTTCGCCGCCTTCTACGATTATGGGATCGTTAACCGTTCCGAGACTGACTTCAGCGTCGCTGAAGCCAATTCCGACTTCGGGCTGGGTATGCGCATTCTCTTGGGCGGTGCGGTCATGCGCCTCGATTTCGGCTTCCCGATGCAAACCACTAAGGTTCCTGGTACTGGCGCCGACATCAATGCGGGCGGCATGAAGTTTAACTTCAGCTTTGGTACGGTCTTTTGATTGCCAACCGCCCAGCTAACCGCTTCTTAAAACCGAACCTCCCCATGAAGTCTTTCTTCTCCCTCTTGCTTGCCTCCGCCTCCGTTTTCGCCGCGACCCCCAACGTGGGCATCATTGACGACCAGGAGATTTTCAAGAAGTACGCTAAGGCCATCGACCTGCAGGCCGAGATTCGGAAGTCCGAGGAGTCCGCCCAGTCCTCCGTCAACGATCGCATCAAGGCGGTCGAACAGCTGCAGACGGACCTGCAAGGAATCCAGAAGCGCGGACAGGACCCGATGCTCAGCGAAAACGGCAAGAAGGCCGTTGAAGCCGAGTTCCAGCAGAAGAACGCCACGTTCCAGCAGCGCCGGGGAGAACTCCAGAACTTCGTCAACGAAGCCCGCAACGCCATCCAGCAGCGGGTGGGCGAGATGAACAAGCAGATCGTGGCCGACGCACGCGTGCAGGCCGAAAAAGTCGCCAAGGCTAAGGGGCTTAATCTCATCATCGGCAAGGCCCCAGTCCTCTTCTCCGACGCTTCCTTGGATGTCACGGAAGACGTGATCAAGGAACTGAACGCTGCCTACAAGGCTTCTGCCCCGGTTGCCGCTCCTGCCGCCTCTGTCGCCGCCCCTGCGGCTCCGGTCGCTCCTGCCCCCGCCGCCGGCGACAAGCCGGCCGCCAAGTAAAACTCTGCCGCGCCCCTGCCAGTCAGGGGCGCTTCATTTAGGACCATGTCGCTCGCCTTCACCATCGCCGAACTTGCCTCCTTGACCGGAGCCAAAGCCGTCGAGGGTGTCTGTGCCGGCCCGATTACGGGGATCGCGGCCTTGAACGAAGCGACATCCGCCGACCTGTCTTTCCTCGGTAACGCGAAGTACGCCGACGCCGTCTCCACTTCAAAAGCCGGCGCGCTCCTCGTTCCGTTCGCCTTCGTGGGCAAGCCCGCCGCCAGCCAGGCTTTCCTCCGCGTCGACAATCCTTCCTACGCCCTGGCTCTCCTCTGCTCGGTGCTCGAGGCCCGCCTCTGGCCCCGTCCCGCCGCTGGCATCCATGCCTCCGCCGTCGTCGCCTCCTCCGCCAAGGTTGATGCCGCCGCCTATGTGGGCCCGCTTTGTGTGATCGGCGAAGGCGCCGCGGTCGCCGCCGGTACGGTGCTCGAAGCCCGCTGCCACGTCGGAGCCCATGCGACGATTGGCTCCGATTGTTGGCTTAAGCCGGGTGTCGTCGTTGGCGACTACTGCGTCCTCGGCGCCCGTTGTCGCATTCAGTCCGGTGCCGTCATCGGTTCCGATGGCTTCGGCTACGAGCCGATCAACGGCGAGATCCAGCGCATCCCGCAGGTCGGCAACGTGGTCCTAGAAGATGACGTCGAGGTCGGCGCCAACTCTACCCTCGACCGAGCCCGCTTCAGCAAAACGGTGGTAGGGCGGGGCACCAAGATTGATAATCTCGTCCAGATCGCCCATAACGTCCGTATCGGCCGTCAATGCCTCATCACCGCTCAGGTGGGTATCGCGGGTAGTACGACCCTTGGTGACCATTGTGTCCTGGGCGGACAGTCCGGTGTGGCCGGCCATCTCACCCTCGGCGACCGCGTCAAGCTGGGCGCCCAGACGGGCCTTTTCGAGGACGTGCCTGCCGACGGCTTCATGAACGGCACTCCTGCCGTCCCCTTCGGCCTAGAGCGACGACTTGTCGTTCTGTCGCGTCGTCTGCCTGAATTGTTCAAAAAGGTTGATTCGCTGGCCGCCTCCTTGGACTCTGCTAAACGTTAAACGACATGAGCCTACCTGAGATGAAGATTTTCACCGGCAACGCCAATCCAGCGCTGGCCAAGGAAATCTGCGAACATCTCGGCGTCCCGCTCGGAACCGCCACCGTCAACCGTTTCCCCGACGGCGAGACGTTCGTGCAGATCAACGAGAACATCCGCGGCTGCGACGTCTACGTCATTCAGCCCACGTGTGCGCCGGCCAACGACCGCATCATGGAGCTGCTGATTATGATCGACGCGCTCCGTCGCGCCTCCGCCGCCCGTATCACGGCCGTCATCCCGTTCTTCGGCTACGCCCGCCAGGACCGCAAGGACAAGCCTCGCGTGCCCATCACAGCCAAGCTCGTCGCCAATCTGCTCACCGCCGCCGGCGCCAATCGCGTCCTGACGGTCGACCTGCACGCCCAGCAGATCCAGGGATTCTTCGACATTCCGGTCGACCATCTCTACGCTTCGCCCGTCTTCTACGCCCACATCAAGAACAAGCCTTGGCTCAAGGACGCCACCGTCTTCTCGCCTGATGTCGGGGGGTTGAAATACGCCTCGGCCGTGGCGGACATGCTCAACTTACCTTACGGTTTCGTTGCCAAGCGTCGCACGAGCGCGACCACCGTCCAGGCCACGAGCCTCGTCGGTGAAGTCGAAGGCCGTGACATCATCCTAGTCGACGACATGACGGAGACCGCCGGCACGCTTGTGGCCGCCGCCGAACTGCTCAAGAAGAACGGCGCCCGCTCGGTGCGCGCTGTCGTCTCGCACTGCATGATCCAGGAGATTGCCTTCGAGCGCCTGCGCAAGGGTCTCATCGACGAGGTCATCACGACTAACTCTGTCCCAGCCGACTGGCCGAAGGACCTGCCGATCACGGTGCTTTCGATCGCGCCCCTGCTGTCCGATGCGATTCGTCGCATCCACGGTAATAATAGCGTGACCGACCTCTTCCCGATCAAGGGCCACTGAGCCTGACGTCAGGACACGAAAAAGGCCGCATCATCGATGCGGCCTTTCTGTTGCAAGTGTCTCCCAGGCTTACTTCTTCTCGGACTTGAGGAAGTCGAGGATCAGCTGGGCCTGATCGGTGGTGTGGCCTTTGTGGTCGGCGTATACGCACTTACCATCCTTGAAGAGGAAGGCGCTGCGGCTGGCCATGCCGATGAGGTTCTTCACGCCAAAGGCTTCGGTGACGGCCTTCTTCTCCTTGTCGGCGAGGAGGCGGAATGGGAATTTCTGCTCTTCCTTGAATTCCTTCTGGAGCTTCTCGTCGTCCGTGCTCACGCCGAGGACGTTGACGACGGCCTTCTGGAGGTCAGCCCAGCCGTCGCGCAGCGAGCAACCCTGCTTGGTGCAGCCGCCGGTCTTGGCTTTGGGGTAGAAGTAGACGAGAAGGAAGCCCTTGGCACCTTCCTTGGCGAGGGAGACGGGCTTGCCGTCCTGGTCATTGCAGGTGACATCCGGGATGGACGCACCGACGGCGAGCTTTTCAGCCGCGTCACCGAAGAGGGGAAGGAGGGACATGAGGAGGGTAGCGAAGAGAGTCTTCATGTACCGTAGGTTGGGACCCCGCCGACAAAAGGCAAATGCGACCGACGGTGTTTTCGTGTCGCTTGTCCGTCCCTCCGGAGGCAAAAATACGCCTATGTTGCAGGCTGTCCTCGACACTATCCCTCATCGCCCGCCGTTCCTCTTCCTGGATCGGATCGACGAGGTCCAGGCCGATGGCGCCACCTGCACCCGCACGTTCCGCGCCGACGAGCCTTTCTACGCTGGCCACTACCCGGGCAACCCGATCACGCCCGGCGTGTTGCTCTGCGAGTCGGTCTTCCAGACCGGGGCTGTCTTCCTTACCAAGAAGCTCCAATCCGAAGGAGGCGCCCCCTCTGGTAAGACCCCGGTGCTTTGCCGTATCGAGGAAGCCAAGTTCAAGGGGATGGTGATGCCTGGCGATACGGTCTCGATTGAGGTGAAGCTCGTCGAGACGCTCCAGCAGTTCCACTTCATGACGGGCAGGGTACGTCGTGACGGCAAGGCCGTCCTGACCATCCGCTTCGCCCTCGCCCTCGTCGACCAACCCGCCTGATCTATGTCCTTCCTCGGCCTTACCGGTAAGACCTATCTCGTCCTCGGCGTCGCGAACAAGAAGTCTGTCGCCTGGCACGTCGCCAAGACCCTCGAGGCCGAAGGCGCCAAGGTGGTCTACTCCGTGCGCTCGCAAGCCCGCCTCGACTCGCTGAAAGGCCTGCTCGACGGCAAGCCGGTGTATCTCTGCGACCTCGAGCATGAAGCCCAGACGCAGAAGCTCGCCGCGGATGTCGGCCGCGAGCATGGACCGCTCGACGGCGTGCTGCACAGCGTGGCCTTCGCCAACTTCTCCAAAGGAATGCAGCCGTTCCATGAGACCGTCCGCGCCGACTTCCTTCAGGCCACCGCGATCTCCGCATTCTCGCTCGTCGAACTTTCCCGCGCACTGAAGCCGCACCTAAAGTCCGACGCCTCTATCGTCTCTATCGGGATCTCTTCTCAGGTCACGGCCTCGAACTACGGCTATATGTCGCCGATTAAGGCCGCCCTCGAATCCGCCAGCCGCTTCCTCGCGAAATCCTTCTCCGCTGATTCCCGCGTACGCTTCAACTCCGTGAACGCTGGCCCGCTCAAGACGAGCGCGAGCGCCGGTATCCCGGGTTATCTCCACAACTATCTGCACGCCGAGAAGATGACGTTCCGTAAGGAGGCGCTGAAGACCCAGGAAGTTGCCGACACCGCGGTCTGGCTGCTCTCGCCGCGCTCGAGCGGCATCAACGGACAAGGTATCGTGGTCGACGCCGGCATGGGCTGGAATTTTTTCGACGAAGAACTCGTGGCCGCTTCTTCCCGCCTTCCCGGATCGTGATCTTCAAGCGCACCGTCCTGTCCGGCCTCGTTGCCGAACTCCCTCCCGAAGTCTGGACCTCCGATGAGGTCGAGCGCCGCTTGGCGCCCCTTTATGGCCGCCTGAAGCTGCCTGAGGGTCGTCTTGAGCTCATGACGGGTATCCGTGAGCGCCGTTTCTGGCCGCAGGCAATCCGCCCGTCCGCCGCTTCCGCGCTAGCGGGCCGTCGCGCGATGCAGGCCGCTGGAGTCGGCCCCGCCGACATCGATCTGCTGATTCATTCCTCGGTCTGCCGCGATCGCCTCGAACCTTCGACCGCCGCCTATGTGCACGGTCTGCTTGGCCTTGGCCCGCAGGCGCAGATCCTAGACGTCTCCAATGCTTGCCTAGGCTTCCTTAACGCTGTCGTCCTCGCCGCGGGTATGGTGGAGTCAGGGCAGATTCGTCGCGCACTTGTCTGCTCGGGCGAAGATGGTCGTCCGCTCGTGGAGCGCACGATTCGTATGTTGAACGAAGACGTCGCGCTCACGCGTGAGACGATTAAGCCGTACTTCGCCAACCTCACCATCGGCGCCGGTGGTGCTGCCGCGGTGGTCTGCCGTGATGACCTCGCCGGCCCTGGATCAATCCGTCTCCTGGGTGGAGCCGCCGAAACCGATTCTTCCGCTAACGGACTGTGCGAAGGCGATACCTCGTCCGCCGAACTCGACATGCGTACGGACTCCGAAGCGTTGCTCGCCGCGGGCGTCGCGCTGGCCCAGCGCTGCTGGGGTCGCTTCAAGGGCGTCACGGGCTGGGATGAATCCACGCCGCATCGCGTCGTGACGCACCAGGTCGGACGTCGCCATTCGTCGTTGCTGTTCGAGAAGCTTGGCCTCGACCCCGCCAAGGATTATCAAAGCTTTGACCGACTCGGCAACGTGGGTTCGGTCTCGGTGCCTGCCACGCTGGCGCTTGGTCTCGCCGAAGGTCGCATCAAGGCCGGCGAACGCGTCGCGCTACTGGGCATCGGCAGCGGTCTCGCCAGCATGATGCTCGCCGTCGAATGCCAATGACCGCTTCCGGACTTTCTCCCGCCGTGCACGCGCTCTATCCCTTTGTGCCGAAGGATTTCGCCGCGCTCTCGGGCCGCATGAGCTATGTTGACCACGGTCCGCGCGACGGCCGCCCGGTTCTTTTGCTGCATGGCAACCCATCGTGGTCCTTTCTCTGGCGCGATCTGATCCTGAAGCTCGCCGCGCAAGGACGACGCGTCATCGCGCCTGACCATGTCGGCATGGGTCTGTCCGCACGCCCCGACCGTTTCCTACGTTTAGCCGATCGCATCGCCGACGTCGAAGCGCTCATCGCTCATCTTGGCCTCAAGGAGTTCGACCTGGGTGTTCACGATTGGGGTGGTGCCATCGGGTTTGGCGTCGCTGGCCGCCGCCCGGAAAGGGTAGGGAAGATCCTCGTCACGAACACAGGCGCTTTCCTTTCCGACCGTATCCCGGCCCGCATTGCCCTGTGCCGGGCCCCCTTGATTGGCCGCTTCATCGTCCAAGGCCTCAACGGCTTCGCCTGGCCGGCGACCTGGATGTCCGTCGAGAAGCCCCTCAGTCCCGCCGCTAAGGCCGGTTTCCTCGCCCCCTACGGGTCGGCCTCGGTCCGCCGGGCAGTTGCCGACTTCGTGGCCGACATCCCGATGGAGCACACGCACCCCACAAGGCCCGTCTTAGCCGCTGTGGAGGCCTCTTTGGGGGGCTTAAAGGGCAAGCCTATGCTCCTTTGCTGGGGAATGCGGGATTTCTGCTTCGACCGGTCTTTTCTCGAGGGGTTTATCGCCCGGTTCCCTGCCGCCCAGCAGCTCCTGTTCGCCGCCGCCGGACATTACGTCCTAGAGGACGCCGGTGAGGATGCGCTCGGTCCGATCGCCGCTTTTTTCGGGCCAGCCTGAGTGCTGGACTTTAGGCCCATCTCTGAGGGGCGGAAAATGGCTGTGGATAACGTGTGAACAACGGTTTCTAACACCCCCTATAAGTTTTCGTAAGGGGTTGATTGGTAGTCATTTCTGGCCGCATAAAAACATTCACGGAGAGGGTGTTTCCTGTTGCAGATACCCCTGTGAAAAACAGCATGAAAAGACCCCTCCTTCGGGCGGGAAAATATCATTTATTTACACACCTAAACATGAGCGAAAATTCTGAGAAAACCCCGAATCGCGGCAAGCACGCCGGCAACGAAAGCTACGGCGCCGCCGACATTAAACGCCTCAAGGGCCTCAAGGCCGTGCGCGAACGACCCGGTATGTATATCGGCGATACGAATGAGACGGGCCTGCATCACTGCGTCTATGAGATCGTCGACAACTCGATCGACGAAGCCCTCGCCGGTTATTGCAAGAGCATCAAGGTCGAGATCCATGCGGACGGCTCGCTGTCCGTCGAAGACGATGGCCGCGGCATTCCCGTTGCGATGCACCCGGAAGAAAAGGTTCCGACGCTCGAGCTCGTGCTCACCAATCTTCACGCCGGCGGCAAGTTCGACAAGGGCGCCTACCAGGTGTCCGGCGGTCTCAACGGCGTCGGCGCGAAGTGCGTCAACGCTCTCTCCGATAGCTTCATCGCGGAAGTTAGCCGCGAAGGCGAAGTCCACCAGATGAAGTTCTGCCGCGGCGAAGTCACGCAGCCCATCAAGGTCATCGGCAAGACGAAGCGCACCGGCACGAAAATCACTTTCCATCCGGATCCGGAAATCTTCGTCGCCACCCAGGAATTCAAGTACGACACGATCGTGCGCCGCATGCGCGAACTGGCCTTCCTCGTCCCCGGCATCACGGTCGAGATGAAGGACCATCGCTCCAATCGCGCCGACAAGTTCGAGTTCAAGGACGGCATCGCCGAGTATGTCTCCTTTCTGAACGCCAACGAAGAGCGCCTCTTCGACAAGCCGATTCTCATCGCCGCGGAAGTCGACTTCACTGACCTCGCCAATCCCCGCGTGATGGCTGACGGCGAGAAGCCCACGCCTGGCATGCGTCGGATGACGCTCGACGTCGCCCTGCAGTATAACGACCGCTACGACGAGATGGTCTTCTGCTACGCCAATCTGATCAACCAGCCCGAAGGCGGCACGCACCTCTCCGGCTTCCGTTCTGCGCTCACCCGCGTTATTAACCACTACGCGAAGTCCAACAACCTCATCAAGGATAAGGACGCCAAGCTCAACGGCGATGACATGCGCGAAGGCCTCGTGGCCGTCATCTCGGTCAAGCACCCCGACCCGAAGTTCCAGTCGCAGAACAAGACGCGCCTGACGAACCCTGAGGTCGAAGGCATCGTGACCTCCGTCGTTGGCGAGCAGCTCAAGTACTATCTCGAGCGCGACCCGAAGACCGGCCGTCGTATCGTCGACAAATGCCTCAACGCCGCCCGCGCACGCGAAGCCGCCCGTAAGGCCCGTGAGACGGTTCGTAAGTCCGCGATGTCCTCCGGCGGTCTCCCTGGCAAGTTGGCGGACTGCTCCGAGAGCGATCCGTCGGTCTGCGAACTCTACATCGTCGAAGGCGACTCCGCCGGTGGCTCAGCCAAGCAGGGCCGCGACCGTCGCTACCAAGCGATCCTGCCGATCAAGGGCAAGATCCTCAACGTCGAGAAGGCCCGCATCGACAAAATCCTCTCCAACGAGGAAATCCGCACAATCATCACTGCCTGCGGTACCGGCATCGGCAAGCACGAGGGCGACGGCGCCTTCGACGTCACGAAGTGCCGTTACCACAAGCTTGTCATCATGACCGACGCAGACGTCGACGGCTCTCACATCCGTACGCTGCTCCTGACCTTCCTTTACCGCCAGATGCCCGGACTCATCGAGGCCGGATATGTCTACATCGCCCAGCCGCCGCTCTACCGCATCAAACGCAAGAAGCGCGAGCAGTATGTCGACAATGATCCGGAACTGAACCGCATCCTCCTCGAGCTCGGCTCCGAGGACGTGAACCTTCTTCGCCTGCGCGATAAGCACGTCTTCCCCGGCCAGAAGCTCGACAAGATCGTCGAATCCCTCGCCCGCCTGGAATCTCTCGGCTCCGTCATCGGCCGCACGGGTTGCCAGCTCGGCGCCTACCTTGACCAGCAGGATCATAAGACCCACGCTCTCCCTCGCTTCATCGTGCGCACCCGCACCGGCAACGAGGAGACCTATGAGTTCCTCGCCGATACCGACGCCAAGCAGGCTTACCTGCGTAAGGCCGGCGTTGAAGACTTCCTCGCCGACAAGATCGACCGCGAGAAGAAGCTCAAGGACGGCACGGTCGTCCAGGAGCGCGTCAATGTGATCGAGATCTTTGAGAACGATTCCATCTCGAAGGTGCTCAAGGAACTCGAGACCCAGGGTATGGATGTGAAGCAGTTCACGACCGGTGAAGAGCCGCGCTACCACCTGATCGACGGTTCGACCGCCGAGGAAGCCCCGGCCGCCGTGGAGGCAGAGGAAGAGGCCAAGGGCGAAGACAAGCCGGCCAAGAAGGTCGTTAAGAAGGCCGACCCCATCCCGCTCGGCTCGATCCTCGAGCTCATCGGCCAGATCCGCCAGTTCGGCCGCAAGGGTCTCACGATCCAGCGATACAAGGGCCTGGGCGAAATGAATCCGAAGCAGCTCTTCGAGACCACGATGGATCCGGCCAAGCGACGCTTCCTCAAGGTCGACATCGCCGACGCCGCCGAAGCCAACCGCGTCTTCGCCATGCTCATGGGCGAAGATGTCCCGTCCCGCCGTGCCTTCATCGAGGACAACGCGCTCAACACCTCGAATCTCGACGTCTGATCCAATCGACGAACCTAACCCAAGACCTCTTCGAATATGTACTCTGACAAGGAAAAGCTCACGACCGCCAATATCACGGACATCATGCAGACGGCCTACATCGATTACTCGATGTCCGTCATCGTCTCCCGCGCCCTCCCGGACGCGCGTGACGGCCTGAAGCCCGTGCAGCGCCGCATCCTCTACGCGATGATGCGGGAAGGCCTCGTCCACAACCGCCCGTTCGACAAGTGCGCCGGCGTCGTCGGCGAAGTGCTGAAGAACTACCACCCGCACGGCGACAGCTCCGTGTACGACACGCTCGTCCGCCTCGCCCAGAACTGGGTCATGCGTTACCAGCTGATCGAGCCGCAGGGCAACTTCGGCTCCGTCGACGGCGATCCGCCCGCGGCCTACCGTTACACCGAGTGCCGCCTCTCCGAGGTCTCGGCCGAGCTCCTCGCCGATATCGACGAGGATACGGTGGACTTCATCCCGAACTACAAGGAGTCGACCACCGAGCCGACCGTGCTCCCGTGCGCCTTGCCTCACCTGCTGATGAACGGTTCGACCGGCATCGCGGTCGGCATGACGACCAATATCCCGCCCCATAACCTGAACGAGCTCGTCGAGGCGACCTGTCTCATCATCGACAAGCCGAGCGCCACCGTCGAAGACCTCGAGAAGATCATCATCGGTCCGGACTTCCCGACCGGCGGCGTCATCAACGGCAAGGATGGCATCAAGCAATACCTGCGTACTGGCCGTGGCATCATCCGCGTCCGCGGCGTTGCTCACACCGAGGAGATGAAGAACGGCAAGGAGCAGATCGTCCTCACGGAGCTGCCCTACAACGTCAACCGCTCCTCCCTGGTGAAGCACATCGCCGACCTCTGCTCGGAGAAGGTCCTCGACGAGGTTTCCGACCTCCGCGACGAGTCCGACGAGAACACCCGCGTGGTCATCGAGCTCAAGCGCAACGAGAACCCGAAGGTCGTCATCAACAAGCTCTACAAGCACACCAACTTCGAGAACTCGTTCGGCGTCATCCTGCTCGCCCTCGATAAGCGTCGCCCGAAGCAGATGAATATTCGCGAGTTGCTCGAGTGTTTCGTCGAGCACCGCCGCGACGTAGTCACCCGCCGCACCCGCTTCCGTCTCCGTAAAGCCGAGGACCGCGCCCACATCCTCGAGGGCTTCAAGATTGCCCTGCGCAATCTCGATGACTTCGTGAAGATCATCCGCGCCGCGACCAATCGCGACGAGGCCCGCGTGAAGCTGATGGCCAAGTACGGCCTCAGCGAACGCCAGGCCGTGGCGATCCTCGACCTCCGCCTCTACCAGCTCACCGGCTTGGAGCGCGATAAGATTGAGGCCGAGTACCGTGAACTAATGGCTCTCGTCGAAGAGCTCCGGAGCATCCTATCGAGCGAGCTGAAGCTGCTCACCCTCATCAAGAAGGAGCTGCGCGACGCTGCCAAGAAGCACATTGGCCCCCGCAAGACGAAGGTCAACGCCCAGGAAGGTGACCTCTCGATGGAAGACATCGTCGCCAACGAAGGTTGCGTGGTCACCGTCTCGCACGCCGGCTTCATCAAGCGCACGCCGGTCGCCCAGTATCGCCTCCAGAAGCGCGGCGGCAAGGGCACCAAGGGCGCCGAGCTTTCCAAGGCCGCGTCCGACGACGACAGCGACTTCATCGAACACCTCTTCACGGCCAATACCCACGACCATATCCTGTTCTTCATGAACAACGGTCGCGTGTACGTGGAGAAGGTCTACGAGATCGAGGAAGCCAACCGCGCCTCCCGCGGCAAGTCGATCGCTCGCCTGCTTGAGCTCAAGGACGACGAGAAGCTGGCCGCGATGGTCTGCGTCTCGAACTTCGAGGAAGGTAAGTTCCTCATGATGTGCACCGCCAACGGCACCATCAAGAAGACCGAGATCTCGAAGTACGCCAACTACCGCAAGGGCGGCATCATCGGCATCAATATCGAACATGGCGATCGCCTGATCTCCACCAAGCTGACCAATGGCGACAACGAGGTCGTGATGATCTCGCAGTCCGGCATGTCGATCCGCTTCCACGAATCCGACGTCCGTTCCATGGGTCGCGATACCACCGGCGTCGCCGGCATGAGGCTCGAAGCCGGCGACCAGGTGAAGGCGATGGAAGTCGTCGATCCGGCCTGCACGCTCCTCGTCGTCGGCATCGACGGCATCGGTAAGCGCACGCCCTTCGACGATCCTGAGACTAAGGAGCCTGTCTATCGCAAGCAGACCCGTGGCGGCAAAGGCGTCATCGCTATCGCCACCGAAGTCGGCGTCGCTGGCGCACTCAGCGTTCAGGAGGAAGATGAGGTCATGCTCCTCACCAAGGGCGGCCAGTCCATTCGTACCAAGGTCTCTGATATACGCTGCACGGCGGGTCGTAATACCAAGGGTGTCCGAGTCATGCGCCTTAAGGATGGCGAGGCGTTACTCGGTATCTCAAAGGTCGAGCGTTCGGACGAAGAGGAAGAGAACGCCGCCAAGCCGCAGGCCTGAGTCGGCTGAGTGGCCAAGCAGAAGGGGCGCCTGAGGGCGCCCCTTTTTTGTGCCCTGACGGACCGCTTAGGCCCGTTCCAGTGCGGCGATGCACTCGACGTGCCGGGTCTGCGGGAAGAGGTCGAACGGACGGACCGAGATGACCTTCCAGCCCTTGGCGCAGAGGTACTTCACGTCGCGCGCCTGGGTGTCGGGGGCGCAGCTGACATAGACGATGCGGCGCGGGCCGAACGCGTGCAGCTGATCGAGGAAGGCCTCGTCGCAGCCCTTGCGGGGCGGGTCGACGATCACGGCGGATTCATGGCCTTCGACGGGGATCTTCTTGAAAATCGATTCCGCGGAGCCAGCGATGAAGCGGCAGTTCAGGAAATGGTTGAGCGTGGCGTTCTCGGCGGCCTTGCGGGCAGCCTCGGCACTTACCTCGATGCCGTTGACGGAATCGAACAGGCGGGCGCCGGAAAGGGCGAACAGACCCGAGCCGCAGTAGGTGTCGACGAGGTGCTTGGCGCCGGATTCGTGGGCGAGCTTGATGGCGTGGCCGACGAACTGCTCGAGTACTGAGGGGTTATTCTGAAAGAACTCACCGGCGAGGAACTTGAGCTGCACCGCGCCCACCTTCTCGGTGACGACCTGGCGGGAGTCGGTCACGACGCCTTCTTCGCAATCGCGGAAGAGCAGGGTGGCGCCACGTTCGAAGCGACCCGGGTTGGACTTGATGTCCTTACGGGAGCGGGCGTAGGAGGCGTTGATCGCGTCGGTCGCGATGGGGCACTTCGGCACGTCGACGACGCGGCGGGAAGTGCCGGCAGCGAGGAAGCCAATCGGGAAGTCCGCGCGGCGCGGGGTCATGAAGTGCGGCGTGATCTTGGAGCGGTAGCCGTACTGCTTCGGCGAAGGATGGCAGGCGTCGACCTTGGTTTTGATGCCGCCAAGGCGCTCGAAGGCCTCCGCGACCTGCTTCTGCTTCCACTCGAGCTGCTGCGGGTAGGCGAGGTTCTGGTATTGGCAGCCGCCGCATTCGCCGAAGAGGTCGCAACGCGGCTGGACGCGATGGGGAGAGGGGACGACGACGCGGACGAGGTCGCCGCGCGAGAAGTTGGCGGCGTTGTGCCAGATGCGGGCCACGATCTTTTCGCCCGCGAGCGCGCCGGCGATGAAGACTACCCAACCGTCGACGCGGGCCACGCCTTCACCGAGGTTCGTCAGGCTGGCGATCTCGACCTCGATTTCCTGATGGTAGGTGAACTTGCCCTCCCGGAACTTGGAAGAGTCGGGTTTGCGGGACTGAGGCGGCTCGAATTCGGACATGCCGATAAAGTCCGCCTCCCAGCGGAGAGGTCGAGACTTATCCCTGCCGAAGGCCTATCCTTGCCCTTCGGCGCACCTTGGTACTCACTTTGCCCGTGTCCGACGAGGTCATCCAGAGCCGACAGAACCCCCGCGTGCAGGCGTTGGCCCGCCTGCGGGACCGTGCCGAGCGCGAAGCCCGCGGCCTGTTCATCGCCGAAGGTCTCCGCGAACTCTCCCGTGCCATCGAGCGTAAGGTCGAGGTGCTTGAGATCTATTTCTGCCCGTCGATGTTCCGTGGCTCCGAGGCCGCCGAGCTTGTGACGAATGCCCGGGTCGCTGGCGTCGACTGCTGCGAACTCGGTGAATCCGCCTTCGAGAAGGTCAGCGGCCGCGAGGGCCCGGACGGCCTGCTTGGTGTCGCCAAGACCTGGAACTGCTCGCTCGATCAACTTAAGCCTTCGGCTAATCCGCTCCTGCTCGTCGCTGAATCGGTCGAGAAGCCTGGTAACCTCGGCGCGTTGCTCCGCACGGCGGATTCCGCCGGTTGCGACGCGCTTATCGTCTGCGACCCTATCACCGACGTCTTCAATCCGAACGTCGTCCGCTCTTCGCAAGGCGCGCTTTTCTCCATGCCCGTGGCCGTCTGCACCTCGCACGAGGCCGCCGCGTGGATGAAGGCCAGGAGGGTTCGCTCTCTGGCGACTTCTCCTGCCGCCACCAAGGCTTATTGGGATGTCGATTGCCGCGGTCCGGTAGCCTTGCTGCTGGGCTCCGAGAAAGACGGCCTGACTGATTTCTGGCTCAAGGGCGCTGACGAGAAGATCTCGATTCCTCAGGCCGGGTTGTCGGATTCGCTTAATGTTTCCAGCGCTGCCGCGATCTGCCTGTTTGAGGCTGTCCGCCAGCGCCGGAAATAAGAAGGCCGAGCTTGGGGCCCGGCCTTGCTTGAGAATCTGACCTTTCGATTAGCCGATGGCCTTGGCGACCAGATCGTCGAGCTTCTTACCGTCGACGGCGAAGGCACGGATGCCTTCGGCGGTCTTCTCGGTGGCCATAGCGTCTTCGTTGTGATGCCAGCGGAATTCCTTCTCGCCCCAGATCTTGGCGGCTTCGCCTTCGGCCTTGGCGGCGGCTTCATCCAGCACCTTGGGCACGGCGGCGGAGTCTTTGGAGAGCTCCTCGAGGAGGTTCGGGGCGATGGTCAGGAGGTCGCAACCGCAGAGGGCCTTGATTTGGCCGCAATTACGGAAGGATGCGCCCATGACTTCGGTCTTGATGCCGTTGCGCTTGTAGTAGGCGAAGATGCGGCGGACAGACTGCACGCCGGGGTCGTTGGCGCCGGAGGAGGCGGTTTCATTCCAGTTGGCGCCCTGGGACTTCTTGTGCCAGTCGTAGATGCGGCCGACGAACGGCGAGATTAGCTGGACCTTGGCGTCGGCGCAGGCGACGGCCTGAGCGAACGAGAAGAGAAGGGTGAGATTGCAGCGGATGCCTTCCTTTTCGAGTTCGGCGGCAGCCTGGATGCCTTCCCAGGTGGAAGCCATCTTCACGAGGATGCGTTCCTTGGGGATGCCGGCGGCCTTATAAAGGGCGATGAGCTCGCGGGCCTTGGCGACGGTGGCGGTCTTGTCGAAGGATAGGCGGGCGTCGACTTCGGTGGAGACGCGGCCTGGGACGATCTTGAGGATCTCGGTACCGAAGGAGATGAGGAGCGCGTCGACAGCGGCTTGGACGCCCTTGCTCTTGTTGTCCTGAGCGGCCTTCTGGAGGAGGGCCTGATACTCAGGCATCTGGACGGCCTTGAGGATGAGGCTCGGGTTGGTCGTGGCGTCCAGAGGCTTGAAGGCCTTCATGGCGGCGAAGTCGCCGGTATCGGCGACGACCTTGGTGTGTTGGCGAAGCTGTTCGAGTGCGTTCATGAGTGAAAGGTTCGGAGCGTGTTAAAGGGGGCGGGCTTGTCCAGCCCGACCCGAAAAAACGGGCGGCGGCGTACCAGCCGGGCATCTCTCGCTTGTTTCGGAGGGCAGGGTGGTGCAAATTGCCCCATGCGAATCAAGGTCAAGCAGGCGCTCGCCGCCGAGCAGCCGCTCAAGGGTATCACGGTTTCCGGCTGGGTCCGTACCCGTCGCGACGCGAAGGACTTCTCCTTCGTCGAGATCAACGACGGTTCCTGCTTCAAGAACCTCCAGGTGGTGGTGGACGCCTCTGCTCCCGGTGCGGAAAACCTTAAGGAAGCGCTGACGGGGTCTTCGGTAAGCGTGGACGGCGAATTGGTGCCTTCACCGGCGAAAGGCCAGAAATGGGAGCTCAAGGCCATTGCCTTCCGTCTCTTGGGGCGGGCTGATGAGAGTTTCCCGCTCCAGAAGAAGGGGCACACCGTCGAATTCCTGCGCACCATCCCGCACCTGCGCACTCGGACCAATCGCCTGGGCTCGATGATGCGCGTGCGCAGCCGTATGGCCATGGCTGTGCATGAG
This sequence comes from Opitutia bacterium, assembly GCA_947377865.1. Classification (GTDB taxonomy): domain Bacteria; phylum Verrucomicrobiota; class Verrucomicrobiia; order Opitutales; family UBA953; genus UBA953. The sequence goes on from CANCHK010000031.1 coordinate 22,015, forward strand.
TTCTTCCAGCAACGGGGTTTCGCCTATGTGCACACGCCGATTGTGACGGCCAGTGATTGTGAAGGGGCGGGCGAATTATTCCGGGTCACGACCCTTGATCCGGTCGCGCCGCCGAAGACGCCCGAGGGCAAGGTCGACTGGTCCGCCGATTTCTTCGCGAAGCAGTCCTATCTTACCGTATCAGGCCAGCTCGAAGGCGAGACCCTCGCCTGCGCCTTGGGCGACGTCTACACGTTCGGGCCGACGTTCCGGGCCGAGAATTCCCACACCAGCCGCCACGCCAGCGAGTTCTGGATGATCGAGCCAGAGATGGCGTTCTGCGACCTCGAGGGCGACATGCGCTGTGCCGAAGAACTCGTTAAACACCTAGTAAAGACGGCCTTGGAACAGTGTTCGGACGAGCTCGAATTCTTTAACGCCTACGTCGACAAGGGCCTGCTGGAGCGCCTCCGTTTCGTGGCCGAACGCCCGTTCGCGCGCGTCACCTATACGGAAGCCGTGGAGCTCCTGCTGAAGTCCGGTCGCAAGTTCGAGTACCCCGTCGTCTGGGGGGAGAACCTGCAGTCCGAGCACGAACGTTACCTGACGGAGGAGCATTTCAAGTGCCCGGTGACCGTCTGCGACTACCCGAAGTCCGCGAAGCCTTTTTACATGCGTCAGAACGACGACGGTAAGACCGTTGCCGCGATGGACGTCCTCGTGCCAGGCGTCGGCGAGATTGTGGGTGGCAGCCAGCGCGAAGAGCGACTGGACCGCCTTGTGGCGGCGATGCAGGCGCACGGTTTAGACCTAGCCAGCTATGGCTGGTACATCGATACGCGTCGTTTTGGTTCGGTGCCTCATGCCGGCTTCGGGCTCGGCTTTGAGCGACTGCTGATGTTCGTCACCGGCGAAGGTAATATCCGTGATGTGATCGCTTATCCGCGCACGCCTGGGCATGCTTGAGGTGTGCCATTAAGGTGGGTTAAGACTGGTGTCACTCAGGCCGTGGAGTCGTTTAGCCGTACAATATTGAGCCAGAACTTTATCGAAGGTTCAGGTGCCGCCTCAAAAAGTCTCAGAGTGTCGGCCCGATCGATGGTGACGCGTGGAATAGGCCAGGCGCCCGCGATGATGGAACTGCGAAGCGTCCTTGTGATAAGGCCAGCTAGGCGTGCAGGCTTGCCGTATCCGAAGAAACCATACGCGAAGCAGGAAGTCGGGGCGAACCGGGGGCAGGACCTCGATCGGGCGTGAGAAGGGCAGGGCGACAGGGACTCCTAATCGGGCTGCGGGCGGCTGATTTAGGGCGTCGTTGAGCGTAAAAATAGCACCGGTAAGGCGTAACCGATAGTCAAAAAAGTGTAAAAATAGACTAAACTCACCATAACTGATTGATAATCAATGTAGTCATGGATGTGTGCCCCGTGTGAAAAAATGCAAAAATCGTCTTGAATCACGCGTCCGGATTCTCCAATCTGGAACTTCCCTTCTCCTACAGAAGGCTGTTCCTTGGATGTTTCGGTGATCGAGCAAGTTCGGCGCTTCAAAACGCAGAAACTCGAAAAAAGACGTTGACCAATACCTCGACGCCTTCACCGTCCGCCCTCCCTCCCTTAAACAGGAGACCCCTTTCGGTTCTTTGAGAGTTCATTTTTTTGTGCGACAATACGGCCTATCGTATTAGTCAAACCTTACACCTGGTGAACCCGGCGATAACTGATCGCGGGTTCTACCAAAATTAGAAAACGCGAATATTTATCACCGGCGTATTCA